>CAYOGU010000127.1:0-9868 GCA_964403345.1 uncultured Syntrophus sp.
CAGATTCTGGCCAAAGTGGCCAAAAGTAAAGAAGCGTTGGACGCACTACACTAGCGACCTCGGCTTCCGGGTGCCGCCTGGCCTTTCGGGCGTCCGGAATAGAGGAAGCCTCTCTCCCGCATCCGGGTGAGGAACTGTTCTGCCCGGTCGGGGTTGAAGGCGCCGCACTCGCAGCACTTGGCCATCATCCGGTCCGCCTGCCGGGGCGTCATCCGCCGGAACCGCACCTGTTCAAACATCTTGCGGATCAGATTGAAGGAGACCATTCCATGACCGCACATGGTTTTGAATTCCAGGACCTCGCGCTCCGGCAGTCGGCCCTTAGCCCCCCAGATCCCCAGGGACTGCTCGGCGCTGCAGCGGGTGATCCCCGCCTTTTTGCAGCAGTCCTGCACTTCGTCCAGGAGTCCGGTGACGTTGATGCAGATCCCCAGGTCCGCCCGGATCAGTTCCTCGATGACCTTCTCTCCCAGGACATCCGCCCTCATCCGTCCCGTCTTGCGGTCCTCGATGAGCAGCGTGACGGGGTTCTCCGATTCGAAGAACGGATCAAGTGGGGCCAGGGCCATGGCCACCGCCTGGACATCGCGGAAGAAGGCGCCGGTTCCCGGCCGGCCGATCTCGACGACGAGGCCCGCTTCGCCCGAACGCAACCTTCCGGTGACGTCGTTGCTCTTGATCTCGTCGGTCCCCCGGCCGGGAACGCCGGTCCCGGGATGGACGACGGTGAGATTGCTGAACTGGGCCCTCAGGACCCGAGGCCAGGCCAGTTCAGGGGGGGGCAGGGCCCCGGTCGGGCAGAGGTCCGCCTCGTCTAGGTATCCCAGTTTGAGCCACGAGAAGACTTTCCGGATAGCCCGGACGAACCAAGACGGATAGCCTTTGTTGCGGAGGATCCGTTGACAGGTCCCGCACTCCACGCATTCGTCCTGGTTCACCACGGACTTTCCATCCGTATCAAGGGAGATTGCCCCCATCGTGCAGATGATGTGGCAGTTGCCGCATCCGACGCATTTGTTCTTATCGATGTCCATATCTTCCACTCCGGGACGGTGAGTCCCCGACCGTTCCTTCCACGCGGCCCGGACAGCAGACCCCGCCCTGCATCAATGCTGCCTCCGGGAGGGCAAAGAACGGGCGAATCGCCGGGGGGTTCCTGGGGACGGCCCGGGATGGATGTGAAAAAGGCTTGAACATTACTGGATAAAAGGATATAAAACATGCCGGTGTTTGGAATCCTGATCAGGGGTCCTTTCATGCTCCGAGCTGAAGGGGCCTTTGTTTGTAACGATGCCGGAGCCGCGGCCCCGGTCTTGAGGAGCGGTTCAGGGGATCGGGTTTTGACGGATCTTTCCTGGACAAAGGGGATTTGAACAGATGTATCTCGAATACTGGGGCCTTCAGAAGTACCCGTTCGAAAATGTGCCCGACCCGGAATTCATGTACTATTCTCCTGAACACGAGGAAGCCCTCTTCAGGTTGGTCTATGCGGCGAAACGCAACAAGGGGGCCTTTTTATTGACCGGCGAGATCGGGTGCGGCAAGACCACCTTGAGCCGGGTCTTCATCCAGCAATTGTCCGACGCCGAGTTCGACATCGGCCTGATCACAAATCCGTCCCTTGAACCGGATGATTTCATCAAGGAGGCCCTCTACCAGGTCGGCCTCACCCCCCCGTCCAACTCCAAGCAGGAACTGCTGAACCTCCTGAACAACCACATGCTCGAGAACATGAAGAACAACAAGTCCACGTTGTTCATCATCGACGAGGCCCAGTTGATCCACAGGGACACCTTTGAGGAGATTCGGCTCCTTTTGAATTTTCAGCTCAACGACCGGTATCTCCTGAACCTGGTCCTCATCGGCCAACCGGAATTGCGCGATATGATCCGCGGGTACAAGCAGCTGGATCAGCGGATCGCCATCCGGTACCACCTGAATTCCCTGAATATGGAAGAGACGAAGAAATACATTCCCTTCCGCCTGGAGAGGGCGGGCCAGACCCGGGAGATGTTCACCCAGGCCGCGATGGATGAAATCTACGCCTACTCCGAGGGCGTTCCGCGAAAGATCAACAATATCTGTGACCTGGCGCTTTTGATCGGGTTCAGCATGAAGATCGAGAAGATCGATGCGGATGTGGTCAAGAAGGTCGTCAAGGATACGCTTTAGGACGACCTGCCCCCCTCCTGCCGCATCCCTACAGGCGGCGCGTTTCCGCATTTCCAGGAAGGTTCAGGATGCCTTTCCCGGCCTGATCCGGGTTTCCGGGAAGAGCCCCCTCCCGCGTGCCTCTTCGCAGTACCAGAAGGGCGCCCAGAGGTCCCTCTGCCGGTAGTAATTCTGGGCGATGCAGCTTCCCATGCACAGATGCTTCATGAGGCAGTCCGCGCAGATGCCCTGCAATTTCTCCGGGAGTCCCTCGCGGAGCTGTTCGAGGACCGGGGCATGGAGCCAGACTTCCCTGAGGGCATCCCGTCCGGCGTGCCCGAAGACCATCTCCGGGACGGTTTCGCCGATGCCGCACAGAGCGAAGGATCCGTCCGCCAGAACGCCAAGGATCCTCAGGACGCCGCAACTGTGGCAGCCGTCTCCCGTCACGGCGTTGAACATCTTCCCCAGGCTTCGGAAGGCCGGCGGCTGGTGGAAACAGAGGGTCAGCGCCGTGGTGGATGCGAGTTCCCCGTCCACCCACTTTCCCAAGGAGATCAGTTCGTTGAGATCGATCGTCTCTCCGGAGGCGTGCATCTGTCTGCCCCTGGCCGTCGGCTGCAGGACGTTGAATTTAACGGAACCGGCTCCCAGGGACTCGGCCAGCCGGACGAGGGCCTCCATCTGGTCGCGGTTACGCTGCATCAGCGTCATGATGATCTGTGGCCTCATTCCCGCCGCAACCAGATTCCGAATGCCCCGGACGGCCGCGTCAAAACTCCCAGCCTTTCCCCGGATCCAGTCGTGGGTTTCGGCGTCGACGGCGTCCAGGCTGACAGAGGCGAAGGGCTGTTCGCAGGAGGCGATTGCTGCGGCAAGCTCGGGCGTGCAGAGAGTCCCATTGGTCTCCACGGAAAGACGGAGGCGACGACTCCTGATGATTTCCAGCAGATCGCCGATCCTGGGGTGGAGGAGCGGCTCGCCGCCGGTCAGCTTGACAGCCGTCGTTCCCAGCGGTTCGGCCTCGTTCAGGATCGAGACGAACAGGTCCCGGTCAAGGGCGGGCGGGACTTGGTCCGCCGACAGACAGGGGGGTTCGATCCAGCAGTGACGGCACCGGAGGTTGCACGCGTCGATCAGATAGAAGTAGATCTCGCCCAGGGGAAAGCTCAGGGGTTCGTTCGGCGGATTCCGGGTCATGGGTTTGCCCCGCATTGAGGAGGGACGGCCCGTTCCGGAAGCCTTCCCCCCTGTTCCAGAAAGAGGCGCAGGCACGCGTCGGGGCTCGGATGATTGACCTCCCCGGTGATCGTGTAGGCCACCGCCGGACAGTTGCCGGTGCAGTAGCCCGCGTAGGGACAGTCCCGGCAGAAAGGGAAGGAGGCCAGGGGGATCAGCGAGCGTTCCCGCAATCGCTTCAGATCGGGGTGGTTCTGCCAGGTGTCGACCAAACCGTCCCGATTGATCCTTCCCAGGGCCATGTGGCCCAACTGGAGGCAGGGGATGATCACACCGTCCGCCCGGACGGCCAGGGTCTGAAAGGGGCCGCTGCAACCCGTCAGAAACCCCCGTCCCTCCATCAGCTGCCGTCCTTCCCGGGCCGCCTCAATCATCTCGATCCACATCCGCCCCTCCGCGAGAGGGCCCGCCGTGGCTCCGATCCGCTCGCCGTAACGGTCCGTCAGGCGCAGGAGCGTCTCCATGGCAAGGGAACGCTCGTCTACGGTCAGTTGGGTCTGGTCTGCGTTTTTCCGGCATAGTCCCATATGGGATGCCGAGTTTGTGGAGAAGGAGGGCAGACCGATTTCTTCGAGCAGGAGCCGGGCGATGGCCTCCAACTCACGGACATTCCGACGGTGGATGGTGACGCGGACGGTGACAGGCACCAGGAATTCCATCAGAGTCCTGATCCCCTCAATGGCCCTGCGGAAATTGCCCTTTCCCCGGAAGGCGTCGTGCGTGATGTCGATCGCCCCGTCGATGGAGACCTGGACCTGGTTGCAGCGGCCCGTTGAGGCCAGGAAACGGGCCATGTCGCGATCAATGAGGGTCCCGTTGCTGAGGATGGAGAATCGCATCCGGTTGGCGACGATCCCCTGGAGGATATCCCGTAGATCCGGGCGATCGAAGGGCTCCCCTCCGGAAAGGGTCACGTTCATGACGGCTGCGCGACCGAGTTCTCCGAAGAACAGGAGCCAGTCCGCCAGCGGAAGATCCCCCTCCACATCCCCCGGGCCCGAGAAGTGGCTGCAATAGGCGCACCGGAGATTGCAGGAGGTCGTGATCTCGATATCCATGCCCCGGGGGGATTTCATCAGGACTGCGGACATATCACCCCTGGGGCTCTTCCTCACGGACCAGCCCGAGGCTGGTCACGTTTCCGATGAATTCAACCACGTGAGCGGCCACATCGGGGGGGGACTCGTCGGTCGCCTCCCGGACCTTGTCGGCGATCTCCCCCACCGTATGGCGGCCGTCAAGGTGTTTCCAGACCAGGACGCCGATCGGGTTCAGGCCGAAGGTATGGCCGGTGTCCGGATCGAAGAGGATCGCCCAGTTATCGAACTCTTCCCGAAGGACGATCGACGGATTGGCCACCGCCTTCTTTTCAATCCGCTCATTCATGATGCTTGCCTTGATGGTTGCAGGAATCCGGCTGTTGATGCGTTGCCCTGCGATCCATCCCCTTGCCCCTCAGTCACCCGTTTCTCCGCCGCCATGTGCATTGAAAAGTCAATAAAATTTTGCTTTTACCCGTTTCCGCCATACGCGTTTTTCGGGAAAAGCAAGGTCAATCTCACCGAATTTCTCCTCCAGCCCGGCAATGTATTGTTGAATGTCGGCCAGATGTGGTATAGATATAACACAAAAAGGTGGATCATGCATATCCTGTTCATCTGTACCGCCAACATCATCCGGAGCTTCATGGCGGAAACCATCTTCAGAGAGAAACTTCGAAGAAACGGCCGGAAGGACATCTCTGTTTCCTCCGCGGCCCTGATCGACATGAAGGGGGCGGCGGCGGACCCGATCGCCGCCAGGATCGTCTTGGAAAACGGGTTGGACGGAACGGCGCACCGTTCCCGGTTGCTGACGGGAGAGGCCCTGTCCGGGGCGGATTTGATCGTGGTCATGGAGAAGAGACATCGGGACCTCATCGTCAGGGATTATCCGGAAGGGGAACCCAAGATCCGGCTTCTCAAATCCTATCTGAAGGGATATAATGAAACAGACGGCGATATTCGGGATCCGCGGGGGCTGTCCGTATATCATTACCGGCTTTGCTTCTCCGAGATTTACCTGGCCGTCGAGGCGATGCTGGGCGCTTTCTGACAGGCACGGGGCATGATCCGCCGTCCCAGGAAGCCCACGGTTATAATGGAAGGAATTGTTATGATGCCATCAAGAAGACATTTCATGGCCGCCCTCTTCGGGACAGCGGCAATTCTGCCGACCACCAAGATCCCGACGCCCGGAAACGTTTACGAGCACCTGAAGAGCTGCTGGACGTGGTACGAGGCGAAGGATATTCAGAATGCCCTGCCTACCCGCATAGGCGGCATCGTATCGAGGAAAGAGGATTCCTTTACGGTTCTTTCCGACCGTCACCGGGACCTCATCCGGTTGAATCCGGCGGCGGCCCATATCTGGGAGCTCTGCGACGGCAGCCGCAGCGTGGACGGCATTGTCATGGGGATGATCAGCCGCTACGACGTGTCTCCCCGGGTCTGCACCAACGACGTACTTGTCACGCTCAGGGATCTCAGGCGGAAAGGACTGATCACCTGTTGAAACGTGCCGCTGCCCAAAGGGCAAGCGGGAGCGTTTCACCGCGTGCGGCTTTAGAGAACCGGCGGGTGTCGAATGGATGTAAAAAAGACGGGAGGGTCCTTCCCGCGGACGGATACCGGTAAAGAGGAAAATTCATGGCCATCAAGTTTCCCTACGAACCGCCGGCGATTATCGATCTGAGCGGCGGCAAGGCCTATGCCCAGACTGTCACCAGTGCCAGCTGCACGAAGGGGAATTCGTACAAACCTGCCCCGAGTTCGCAATGTTCCACTGGTGGATCGCCTGCGCAGCAATGTGTTTCAGGGTCCACGGCCCTGGGCGGGAACTGCCAGAGCGGCAGCGTGGCCTCGGCCCGGTGCCTCTCGGGTAGCTCCGCCCAGTCGAACGAATGCAAGGCCGGTTCAGCGGCTGTGTCGAAGTGCGCTCCCGGTTCCGCCGTCGGATCGTGAAGAACCGGCATTACCACTTGACCGGCTGCATCCCGAGATCCCGACGGGAGGCTGAACGAAAACCAGCGGCCTCGTCAGGAAGTCTTGATATTGCAGGAAGCCGGATCACAGTCGGGTGCGGCTGCGTGGATCATCAAAGGGAGGAATAATGGCGATCAAGTTGCCCTACGAACCACCTCGAATCATCGATCTGAGCGGCAGAACAGCCCATGCTGATGCGCAGGATCTTTTCAGCACCCAATCGTCTGACCAGTACATGAGCGATTCCGTGGCCAAAACGCAGCACTGCAAGACCGGGGGTTCGCCGGGCCAGCAGTGCCAGTCCGGTTCGGTCGCCTACGGCGGGAAATGCCAGAACGGGAGCGTCGCCTCGGACAAGTGCCAGGCCGGCAGTGCCGCCCAGTCGAACGACTGCAGGTCGGGCGCCGCAGCTGCCTCGAATTGCAGTTCCGGCTCGGCCGCCGCGGCGGGCTGCAGCAGCGGTGCAGCCGTTGCCAGCGGCCAGTCCTGCAGCAGCGGGAGCTCCGCCACAGGGAGCTGCAACAATGGCGCATCGGCCACGGGGCAGTGCTTTACCGGCGGCTCGGCGACCTACTGAAGGCTTTGCCTTCCCGAAGAGGAGCCGGGACCTCCGAAGAGGGAGAGGAACCGGCCGTTCTTTTGAAAAAAGAGATCAAAGGCAGGGACGGATTCACATAAGCCGCAGCAGAAGTGAAAGGCCCGCCGCTTCAAGTCCTCGTTAAAGACATCCAATCCATGGACATGGATTCCCAGCAGCTCGGCCAGGGCGTTCCGCTTGTCCCGCGGTTTCATGTCGAGGTGACGGGCCTGGTGCAGAAAGACCAGACGGGTCAGGGGCGTCTCCTGCCGGTGATGGTCGGCCGGTTTCTCCTTGAAGAGATCGATTTGGCTGAATGGCGAGGCGTGGATCTTGAACAACCCGCGATCCATGGTGACGATGGGGGCGTCATCGGAAAGCACCCCCCCCGCTCCGGCATATCCGGCCACGGTGCTCTTGCCGGCCCCCGATACCCCCAGGAAGAGGCATCCGTCGGCACCGATCCTCAACCCCGCCCCGTGAACCATGAGTTTGTCCTCTTCCGCCAGGACCGCCGCCATGAAGCAGAACAGCAGTTTGTGCAGACTTCCCAGGATGTAATTCTTTCCCGGGGACCGGAACAGATGGATGTGACCCGTCCTGGAGAGGGGATTGTAGGCCAGGACCCCGTTGAGAAAACCGACCAGGAGGGATGAGTCTGAAAGGGGATAATGGCCGTCGATGACCGGAAGGATTTTACCGGAGCTTCCCTTGCGGCCCGGAAGGATGCGGGCAGGGACGGCCTTGAATCTCGGGATGGCCGTCTCGGGGCTGTAGGTGACGGTGAGACGGTGTGTGGCCGAACCCCTGGACCTGAGAAAACCGCGGTAGAGATCCCTCAAAGGGTCGCGAAAAAGTTCAAGGGGCTTCTCTTCGACCGCTACGGATGTCCCGGCCACGACCAGGATCGTCTTTCCCATCGCTGCTCCATTTCCTCCACGGCCGCTCTATCAAGGGCTTTCGTGCTCCGGTCTTTCCGTTCGGGCGACTCTGATGTAATCCATCCTGAGCAGGGCATCGAGAAAGCGGTCCACATCCTCCCTCACCCGGTCCGAGGGGACATCCCGAAACTCGCCGGAGATCCGACCGATCATGGCCTCCAGAGGGTGGCGACCGTCGCAGAGTTCATAGACCGAGGTTCCCACCGGGTTGAGATATTGGAGCCTTTCGGTATGGGGATCGTAGAGGTATCCCCCCTCATCCTCCGGGCGAAAGACGATCCGGTCGTTGCGGATGAATCTGGATTCCTTCTTCAACATGCTGGCCTGCGCCGTTTTCGTAGTTTCACTTCGGAAAATTTACCGATATACTCTCGCAAATTCAAGTGGAGAAATGGATGGTTCAGGGTGTCGTGAAATCGCTGCCCGAGGAAAGATTCATCCTGCGCGTCATTCGGGAGCTGTCCGATCCCGGCGAGGGTGCCGGGATCGCACGGGCCATCGCTGAACAAGCCGAGCCCCTTGACTGGCATGGGGTGAGCCGCAGGATGTCCGAAGAGGGTATCGCTTCCCTTTTCTACCACCGCCTCGATCGGTTCCATCTCATGCCGCTCCTGCCGGCAGAGGCCGTGAAGGACCTGTCCGATTGGTACTTCGCGGATCTGAAGCGGAACATGGCGGCCTGCGCGCCGCTCAAGCGGGTCTTCGACCGGATGAATGAAAAGCGGTTGCCCTTTATCGTCCTGAAGGGGATTGCCCTGGCCGAGCGGATCTATCCCGGCTTTGCCACACGGGGAATGTCCGACGCCGACATCCTGGTGAGGAAGGCGGACATGGAAGCGGTGGATGCCTGTCTGACCGGGCTGGGGTATTCCCCGGTGGACAGCACTGTCGGACTTGCCATGGCCAACCCGGTGGGATACCTGGCCAGCCTGGACTACCGTCTGAGGGATGGCTCCCTCCCGAACCTCCACATCCACTGGCATCCCGTCAATACATCCGTCCCGGCCTTCATGTTCGCAGGGAAAGTCGATCTGGACCGGATTTGGGAAAGGTCTGTCCCTGTGAGGCTCGCTGATGCCCACGCCCGGGTCCTTGGTCCGGAACATCAGGTGATCTACCTGTGCGAACACGCCCTGAGAATCAACCACTCCTTCGACCGGCTCATCCTGATCTGCGACATCCTCTATACGCTTCGCGCCCATGCGCATGAGATCCGGTGGGAGGTGCTCGTCGAGGAGGCCCGGCGGTTCGGTTTGGCCAAACCCGTCTTCTTGGGTCTTACCCTGGTCGGGCATTACACGTCATGGAATTTTCCGGAGGCGATCCAGCGGGGGTTGTGCCCGGACGGTCTGGCCTGGGGGGAGAGACTGTTTATCAGACTGCAGCGTGACAACCGCCGCTTCCGGGGCTGCAGCATCATGGTCTATCTGGCGATGAATCGGGGAATCCTCCGGAAGGTCCGCTTCGTATTCAGGGTCCTCTTCCCGCCCCGGCACATTCTCGCACAAAGGCGCTATGCGGGACGCGTGGGCGTCCGGGCCTCCGATTATCTCCTGCGTTTCGGCGAGGTGTTCCTGCACCCTGCCAGGATCTTCCGTCACCATCCCTGATCGGGCCCTTGGTTGGGCGGCAGGGCGTCATCCCCGGACAGGCATCTCATCGGCGGCGACCCCGGCCACGATGGTCAGGATCGTGTTGCCCGCCAGGTTGATCAGTTTCTCCTCCGATACCCGGTTCCCGTGCCCGTCCACGACGATCCGGATGGTGGGTTTCAGGGGGTTGCTCGGGTTGGTTTCGACCACGATCCCGATCGCCTTGTTGTTCAGGCGGACATAGCTTCCGATCGGATAGAGGGTGATCTCGTCGAGGAAGATCTTCACGATGCTGGGGGCGAAAAGCCGGGCTTTCGTTCCGGCCAGCTCCAGAACGGAGAGGTA
>CAYOGU010000128.1:0-9759 GCA_964403345.1 uncultured Syntrophus sp.
TCGCCACGGCGGGATGCAACTTCCGATGCGTGTTCTGCCAGAACCACGAGATCTCCCAGATGCCGCGGGAGGAGGACCGCATCGTCGGCCGCAGGCGGACGCCCGGAGAGGTCGTCGAGGCCGCCCTCCGGAGCGGGTCCAAGAGCATCGCCTACACCTACACGGAGCCCACCGTCTATTTCGAATTCGCCCATGACACGGCCGTCATCGCCAGGGCCAGGGGAATCCGGAACGTCTTCGTGACCAACGGCTACATGACCCCGGAGATGCTCCGGATGGCCGCGCCCTGGCTCGACGCGGCGAACGTGGACCTGAAGGCCTTCAGCGACGACTTCTACAGAACCCAGTGCGGGGCCCGCCTCGAGCCGGTCTTGGAGAATCTTCGACTGATGAAGGAACTGGGGATCTGGGCCGAGGTGACGACGCTCCTCATCCCGGGACTGAACGATTCCGACGGGGAGCTCCGGGACCTGGCAGGCTTCGTCCGCTCTCTCGGCCCCGAGACTCCCTGGCACATCAGCCGGTTCCATCCCCGCTACCGGATGACCGAGAAAGGGCCGACCCCCGCGGAGGCGATCCACCGCGCCGCCGCGATAGGCAAGGCCGCCGGCCTCAAGTACGTCTACAGCGGGAACATCCCCGGGGACGCTGGGGAGAACACGGCCTGCGCCTTCTGCGGGCAGCTCCTGATCGGGCGCTACGGGTTTTCCGTCGAGCGGCAGGACCTGGTAGGCTCGGCCTGCCCCCGTTGCGGGGCGCCGCTGGACGGGATCTTCTGATCCGGGTTTTCAGGTTGCTTCGGGGACATCCATGATGGGGGAAGAAGCGGAGCGGGAGATGTGGGAGGTCGTCGCCAGGGTCTCCGGGATGACCCAGGCGGAGATCATCGTGGGCAGGCTGGAAAGCGAGGGGATCCGCACGCAGCGGCGCTACGAGGCCGTGGGGCCGATCTACGCGATTACCGTCGACGGCCTGGGGGAGGTCCGGATCCTCGTCCCGGCCCAGGATTGGCCGCGGGCCCACGAGATCCTCCAGAGGGCCTACGACGACGGCGAGCTTCCCTGGGACCGGGAGAGATGACCGGGAGCCGGTTCACTGTCAGGGGCCCCGGGACCGGGGTCCCGCTCAAGTCAGGATTTCCCCGCCCTTAAGGGCATACGGAATACTTGCAGATTTCGGTGAAGGTCACATCGTATATCCCGTTCTGGTCGCCGCTGATGACCACCTCATAGTCCTTCATCACGCTGGGCTGCGCCACAGTAAGGGCCTTCAGGTAAGTGAAGAGCCCCGTTTTCGCCCAGCAGGCCGTTTGGATTGACGTGATGGCATTCACGGCGAACTGAATTTCGCGCCCTGTCTCGCCTGCCTTGACAACGGTTTCGTGATGATCCGAAGCTGCACGCGTGTTCACGGAGACAGCTTCGCTCGTCTGGTTTTCGATATCGACATAACCGGCCATCGCCGAGGCCATCGGTAAAATCCCCGGGATCAGACCGACCAGAAGCCCAAACCCAACCTTACCTCTTTTTCATCGCGCATTCCTCCTTAATCATTAAATTGATCATAGCCTTCGCACTGAGCTCCTGCCAAATCGTTGCCAATCGGTCCGATCTGACCTCCCACATCTCTTGATTCATTGATTCCAAAACGTTTTCCGTTATCTGAACGATATTCATCCTCCAGCCAGAGGTTATCCCCGCATCCCCGGCGGGGGGTCCGGCCTGCCCACTTTGTTTGCAGGGGGTGCCAACCGGCCCCTTCCTCCCCTCCTGGACACGGAGCGGCAAGGGCCCCCGAAAGACGGCGTCCCGCGGGGGGCGGCTACCCCAAGGCCAGGCAGAGAAGGCCGATCGTCATGGCCACCGCCCCGATGAGGCGGTGATAACCGACCCCCTCGGCCAGCAGCCTTTTCCCCAGGATGGCGGCGATCAGGATGCTGATCTCGCGCGCCGGCGCCACATAGCTCACCGGAGTCACGGTCAGGGCGAAGAGGATCAGGACATAGTTCAGGGGGCTCAGGACTCCGACGCCGATCGCTTCCTTCCGGTACCGCCGCCAGACCTCCCCGATCGTACCCCGGTGGCGCAGGGCATAGGGGGTCAGGATCATGCCGCGGACCACCTGGTTGAACCAGAGGTAGAAGACCGGCGGGACCATCAGAAGGCCCAGGCAGTACTTGTCCCAGACCGTATAGGTGGCGGTGCAAACGGCCGGGGCCAAAGCGGAGGCGACGGCCAACCATGCCCCTTTCCCGCGGGCCGGTCCCCTTCTCCCCATGCCGGCCACCTGGAAGATCCCCAGGGCGAGCAGGGCAATCCCCGCTAGGGCGATTGGTCCCGGCCTCTCCCCGAGGACCAGGACCGCCCCAAGGGTCGCCAGGAGTGGGCCAGTCCCCCGGGCGATCGGGTAGACCAGGGAGAGATCCCCGATCCGATAGGCCCTCTGCAGGGACAGGCAATAACTGATATGGATCAAGGCGCTTAGAGCGATGAAGAGCAACGTGACCGCCGTAATCACCGGCCTCCGGAGGAACAGAATCCCGATGGCGAATGGAGCCATCGCCGCGATGCTCACGAAGGTCCCCAGACAGACAAAAGCCGTGCTGTCGGCAGCGCCAGCCCGCTTGGCCAGGAGGTTGAAACCGGCATGGATCGTGGCGGCCGCAAGAACGAGCGCGAGGGCGAATCCCGTCATGCCGTTCCCCCTTTCACAATCGTCGCGGGCGTGCGGGCACGTCCCGCCCGGGACTATCCACCAAAGCCCCCCCTCTGTCAAGGACAACGACCCCGGGGCAGTGTATCCGCTTGGGACGCGGTCGGCCCGGTGCCGGGCCGTTCCCTCTACATTCAGGATCCCTGTCATCACAACATATTGTGGTACATTTTTTCCGATCCACATTCTGTTGTATTTTCCCTTTACAAGCCCCCTTTCTTCTGTTAGAATCGCCTACAATTCATCTATCTGGCGGATTTTAAAGAAGATGAGACTAAAAAGGCTGGAAATAGCCGGTTTCAAATCCTTCCGGGAAAAGGTGATCGTCGATTTCTCCCCGGGGATCAGCGGCATCGTCGGCCCGAACGGCTGCGGCAAGAGCAACATCGCCGATGCGATCCGCTGGGTCATGGGGGAACAGCGGGTGAAGACCCTTCGGGGCAAGAAGATGGACGACGTCATCTTCAACGGCTCGGAGGAGGCAGCCCCGGTCGGGATGGCCGAGGTTTCCATGACGCTGGCGGCGGACGGCCAGTCCTTCCCAGGCGACTACGCCGAGTTCAGCGAGGTGACGATCGCGCGGCGCCTCTACCGCGATGGGGAAAGCGAGTACACGATCAACAAGATCCCCTGCCGTCTTCTGGACGTCCGTGAATTCTTCATGGGGACGGGGGTCGGGGCCCGGACCTACTCCCTGGTCGAGCAGAACAGCGTCGCCTCCCTCGTCGAGGCAAAACCAGAGGAAAGGCGGCAGTTTATCGAGGAGGCCGCCGGTATCTCCAAGTACAAGAGCCGAAAGGAGTCGGCCGTCCGGAAGATGGAACAGACCCAGCAGAACCTGCTGCGTCTGAACGACATCATCCGGGAGGTCAAGTCGCAGTTGGGGACGATCTCCCGGCAGGCGAAGCGGGCCGAGCAGTACAAGGCCCTCCGGCAGGCGGTGAAGGAGGCGGAGATCACCGTCGCACTGCAGACCTATGCAGGTTTCGCGGACCGCCGAAACGCCCTGATCGAGCAGAAAAACACCCTCAAGAGGAACGAGACGGAGGTCCGGATGCGGCTGGAAGGCATCGAGACCGCCCTCGATGCACTCAAGACGGAGGTCCTAGAACAGGAGACCCTCATCTCGACCCACCAGGAGGAGCTCTACGGGACCAAGAACACGATCAATATCAAGGAGCAGGGGATCGAGTTCTCCCGGCGGAAGATCGCCGACCTCGCCGACCGGCGTCAGAAGGACCTGGCCGAGATCGAGGCGATGAAACGGCGGGAGGGAGAGACGGGCGACGAAGTCGCATCCCTCCGGAACGCCACCGCCGAGGCGGAGGGGAAGATCAGAACTCTCCGGGGGGCCGTCGCCGAGAGCGAGATGGCCCTCGAGGAGCTGCGGCAGATGGACCGGACCTGCCAGCGGGAGCAGGAGGAAAAGAAGGTCCTCTTCATCGACCTGGTGCAGGAGAAGGCCAAACTAAAGAACTCCCTGACGGGGCTGGCCCGGATGATCGAGGACCTCGCCAGAAGGGAGGCCAACGAGAGCCGGGAGATCGAGGAGAACGGGAGGCGGTCTGAGGAGTTGGGCCGCACCCTGGCCAACCTCCGTTCCGGGCTCGCCGCCGACGAGGAGGGCCTGGCCGAACTGGGCCGGCGTCGTGAGGAGATCGGCGACGAGTTGGAGCGGGCGCGGGGGGAACTGGCCGAGTGCGAAGAGCGGATCACCGAGCTCCGCGAGGAGAGCGGCCGCAAGACCTCGCGCCTGTCCTCCCTCAAGGAATTCGAGGAGAGCTACGCCTGGTGCAACGAGGGGGTCAAGTCCCTCATGACCGGCGGCAAGGACCCCGGCCGCCAGGAAATCTCCCCGGAGGTCTTCCTGGGACTGGTCGCCGACCACATCCAGGTCCCCCGGGAGTACGAGACGGCCGTCGAGGCGGTCCTCGGGGACAAGCTCCAGTACGTCGTAGTGAAGAGCCACAACGACGGTATCCGGGCGATCGACTACCTGAAGAACGCCGCCTTGGGACGGGGGAGCTTCGTCCCCCTCGAAGTCCGGCCCCACGTCTCCGGAGGGACCGACTTCGAACACCTCCGGGAAGCGGTGCCCCTGATCGAAAAGATCACCGTCCAAGAAAACTACCGGCCCATCGTCAACGAGCTTCTGGGCGACGTCCTAGTCATCCCCGACCTAGTCAACGGGATCTCCCTGTGGCGACAGAACGGCTTCTGCGGAACCTTCGTCACCCCGGAGGGGG
The DNA here is from genome assembly GCA_964403345.1 of uncultured Syntrophus sp. Taxonomy (GTDB): domain Bacteria; phylum Desulfobacterota; class Syntrophia; order Syntrophales; family UBA5619; genus JAKAFS01. The sequence continues at coordinate 4,959 of CAYOGU010000128.1, forward strand.
ACATCATCAGCCCGAGCGGAATCCTGACGGGCGGCAGCGGCAATGGCGGCGAGAAGAGCCTCCTGCGCAACCGGCGGGAGATCGCCGAGTTGACCGCAGAGGTTGAGACCCTGGCGGAGGACCTCCAGAAGGCCCAGGAAGGACGGAAACAGACCGCTTCCCTGATCGCCCAGTGGGACGAGGAGCTCCTGAGGATCCGTTCCCAGATCCACCTGACGGAACTGCGGATCAACGGCCTGAGGAAAGACGTCGAGCGGTTCGAGGGAGAGACGCGCCAGGTAGCGGAGCGTCTCAAGATCCTCGAGTTCAACCGGGAAAACATCCGCACCGAGGCGGCCGAGGCCAGGGGAAAGATCGCGGCCCACGAGAGGGAGATCAAGTCCCTGGAGGAGCGAGAAGCGGCCCTCAACGGGGAGATGGAAACCCTCCGGCAGCGGGGGGACACCCTCCGGGCCGACCTGGAGGAGCGGGAGCGCGGCCTCACGGAGCAGAAAATCCGCCTGGCCTCCCTGGAGGAGAAGCGGGAGGCCGACCTCAAGACCCTGGTCCGCCTGGAGGCATCCCTGGCCGACCACTCCCAGGAGATCGCTAACCGGACCGCCGATGCCGAAGCCTGCGAACGGGAGGCCGGGACGCTCACCACCCAGATCGCGGGCGAGCAGGAGGCCCTCAAAGGGTTCTACGGACGCTACGAGGAATTGGAGGCGGCCCTCGCCGAGAAACGGGACTCCCTCGCCGAAAAGGAGACCCTCCTCCGGCAGCGGGAGGACGAGATCCGAGAGGTCAAGAAGGTCCTCGACGGCCAGGTCGGCGAAGGGAACGAGCTGGAAGTGGCCTTCAGCCAGGTCGGCCTCCAGATGGACAACCTCCGCCAGAACGTCCAGGAGAAGCATTATACGGACATCGTTCCGCTCCTGGCCGATTTCAAGCCGATCGGAGAGGAGGCGCTCGCCCCGATCGTCGCGAAGCTCGAAAAGGACCGCCAGTCCGTGGAGAATTTCGGTGAGGTGAACCTCCTGGCCCTCAACGAACACGAGGAGCTCAAGACCCGTTACGATTTCCTCACCGCCCAGGTGGCCGATCTGAACGCCTCCCTGGAGGCTCTCCAGACGACGATCACCCGGATCAACGCCATCTCCCGCAAACGCTTCGCAGAAACCTTCGAGGGGGTCAACAAGTGCTTCCAGGAGGTTTTCCAACGACTCTTCCCGGGCGGTCACGCCGATCTGCGCCTGACCGACGAGAACGACCTCTTGGAGACGGGCGTCGATATCGACATCCGGATCCCCGGCAAGAGAACCCAGAGCATCAGCCTCCTGTCCGGCGGCGAGAAGTCCCTCTCGGCAATCGCCCTGATCTTCTCGATCCTCCTGTACCGCCCCGTCCCCTTCCTCCTCCTGGACGAGGTGGACGCGGCCCTAGACGACACGAACATCAGCCTGTTCAATCGCCTCGTAAAGGAGACGGCATCACACTCCCAGATCCTGATGATCACCCACAACAAGCGCTCGATGGAGATCGCCGACAGCCTCTACGGCGTCACGATGCCCAAGAAGGGGGTCTCTACCCTGGTCTCCGTCAGCCTCAGCTGACGCCCCTGTCCGTCGGCCCATCCTGGACCGCAATATGTCCCCCTCAGGTGAAACCCGCTCCCCCCGTGCAGGCATAGCAGTGGTTGCCTGTCGCGATGGAGGCACCCTCTGCGGGATACCCCTGCAGGGACGAGACATGCCGCTTTCCGGGGCCGTGGGGGAGGCCGGCGGCGATGTTGAAATCGCAGTCGTAGAGGGTCCCGTCCAGGAACGGCCTACGGAAATCTCCTTGACACCGGGTACCGCTTTCCGTATCCTCAATACACGCGAAAACAAACCCTGGCCTTCTAGGCATCGCGATCGGGCAGTTCCATCTCCCCTCTGTCGGTGCGCGTAGGCATCCTTTGATCCTGGCCTGTTCCCTTATGGGTGGAATCTTGCGGTTTCACGGGTTCAAACAGACTCTCGTCCTAATCGTGGTCCTTCTCGCCCTGTTGCCCTCCCTGTTTCTCGGTTATCTCATCTTCACAAACGGACCCAACGTCGCCCTACCCGGCCTTGTTCTTCTTGGCGTGGTGCTGGGGCTAGCGATCCTGGCCGTCGTCAAGATCCACGCCCTCTTCGCGGCGGTTTCCCAAATAGCGGAGGCCCTGAGAGGATCCGGGACCGGCGGTGAAAAGTGGCCGAGCGCTCATAACCCGGGAATCGAGGAACTGACGGCGTTATCGGAGGCCTTCCACTACAGGCGGGAGTCCATCGAACAGGACGCCCGCGCCTTGAAACAGCGGGATCTGGAATTGAACGCCATCAGGAATCTGACGGAGGTTCTGGACAGGGTCCAAAGCATGGAAGAGTTCCTCAGGCGACTTCTGCTGGAGAAATCCATGGATGCGACCAATGCCCGGATCGGTTCCGTCTTTCTCCACGACCCCGCCGCCGGCCGTCTCCGCATGGTCGCGGCCAAAGGCATCGATCATGTCGAAGAGAGTTATTCCGTTGCGATCGACGACTCCTTGATGAAAGCCGTCGTGTCCGAACGAAAGCCCCTGGTGGTCCGGAATATCGAGGAGGATCCGAGAACCCTCAAACCGAACGCTCCCCGGTACGGCGCCCCGTCGTTCCTGAGCATGCCGATCCACATGGGGGACGAACTGATCGGCGTTCTCAACCTCTCCCACAAGGAAGAGGGCCGCCCCTTCGACGCCGCGGACGAGAGGATCACCGCCATCCTCTGCGATGAAATCGCCCTCGCCCTGGAGAGGATCCATCTGCGGACGAGACTCGACCTGCAAGAGAAGAGGTTGAAGGAGCAGGACCTCCGCCTGGAGCGTGAGCGCGCCGAACGCCAAGAGGCGGAGGAACAGTGGAAGCGTTACAAGTTCATCGTGGACGTCTCCAGACGTTTCATGACCCTCATTAACCGGGATTACGTCTACGAAGCGGCCAGCGACGCTTTCTGCCGGGCCCACTGTCTCCTCCCGGAAGATGTGGTCGGACGGTCCGTTTCCGACATCTGGGGCGAGAAGGACTTCCAAGGCATTATCCGGGCTTACCTGGATCGCTGCTTCTCCGGCGAAGAAGTGACCTACGAAGACTCTTTCGAATTCCCCGCCCTGGGCCTGCAACATTTTTCAGTCTCCTATTGGCCTTACCGAAATGATGAAGGCGTCGTCACGCACGCCATGGTCTTTACACAGAATATCACGGAGCGGAAGAAACTCGAAGGGCAACTGAACCAGGCCCAGAAGTTGAAGGCCCTGGGCACCCTGGCGGGCGGCATCGCCCACGACTTCAACAACCTGCTCATGGCGATCCAGGGATATACCTCTCTGACCCTGATCGGCATGGATTCCCGCAATCCCGACTACGAGAGATTGAAGGCCGTCGAGAAGCAGGTCCTTGCCGGCGTGAACCTGACTAGGCAGCTCCTGGGATTCGCCCGGGGTGGAAAATACGAGGTCCGGCCGCTTGACATGAACGAGGTCCTGGATCAGACCGCCACCATGTTCGGACGGACCAAGAAGCAGATCCAGATCTGCAAGAGTTTTCAGGAGGGGATCTGGTCCGTCGAGGCGGACCTCAATCAGATCGAACAGGTCCTCCTGAACCTCTACCTAAACGCCTGGCAGGCCATGCCGGGGGGAGGACGGATCCTCATCGAGACAGCAAACCATCGGATCACGGAATCAGATCAGCACCCCCCCTACATGAAGCCCGGCCGATACGTCAAGGCGTCGATCACCGATACCGGCGTGGGGATGGATGAGGAGACCCAGCAGAGGATCTTCGAACCTTTCTTCACCACCCGCGAGATGGGGCGGGGCGTGGGTCTGGGCCTGGCCATGGTCTATGGGATCATCAAGAACCACGACGGTTACATCACCGTCCAGAGCACGAAGGGTCAGGGGACGACCTTCTCGATCTTCATGCCCGCTTCGGAAAAGACCCCAGTCACGGTCACGGAGGGAAAGGCGCCGGAAGCCCCGTTGATGGGCGAAGGGACAGTCCTTCTGGTGGACGACGAAGAGGCCATCGTCGCCGTCATGAAGGAGATGATGGGCTATCAGGTGCTGGTTGCCGATAACGGCCGGGATGCCCTCAGGGTCTTTGAGGAAAACCGCGATCGCATCGACCTGGTGATCCTCGACATGATCATGCCCGGCCTGAGCGGCGGCGACACATTCAACGGCCTGAAGAAGATCGCCCCCCAGGTCAAGGTGATCCTCGCCAGCGGATACAGCCTGAACAGCGAGGCGGCAGCGATCATGGCCAGGGGATGCCGAGGTTTCCTCCAGAAGCCGGTGAACATGGAAACCCTGTCCAGGAAGGTCCGGGAGGCCCTCGAAAAATAAGGACCCGGAAGGGAGGACCCTCGGTATCCCACCGTAGCGAAGCCTTCTCCTCTCGCGCGACGATCACACGCTAAAGGGCTTCAACCGGCCCTGATCGTCAAAGGATATCCGCAGGGGGGTCCGGTGGAGGACAAGGTTGGTCTTGTCCTTAAGCTGGGGCCAAACCGATTCGCTGACCCAGAACGTCCGCAGGTCGGAGGTGCTGATGATCCGTCCAATGCGGGCTGCCATGGGATCCACGACAGGTCCCAGGGCGGCCTCAAGAGCCAAGGCGTCGTTCTCCCTGACCATGGGCAGGCGGACGCCGGTAAACCGTTTGGAACTCAGGGCATTCTTGTAGGTGGCGTCCCAGTCGATCTTCTCCGTAAAGGCCCTGGTGGTCACATCCGCAAGGCCGATGCCGATGGCGTTGCCGTG
>CAYOGU010000129.1:0-9758 GCA_964403345.1 uncultured Syntrophus sp.
GACGGATGACCATCAGGACATCCTCCCCGGCGCGGATCTCCTCCTGCTCGAGCCTGATGTCGATGGGCCCGAACTCGGTGTCCACGGTGGCATTCCGCGTGCTGGCGTCAATCGCCGCAACACGGCCCTCCATGAAATTGACGTACCCGACGAAACTGGCGATGAACTCGTTGGCCGGTCGCTCGTAGATCTCGATCGGGCTCCCCACCTGTTCGATCAGACCGTTCTTCATGACAACCAGGCGGTCCGAGATCGCCATCGCCTCGAACTGGTCGTGCGTCACAAAGACCGTCGTGATGTGGAGCCGTTCCTGGAGTTTGCGGATCTCCTCGCGCATGACGAGCCTGAGGTTCGCATCGAGGTTCGAGAGGGGCTCGTCCAGAAGGAGGACCTTGGGCTCCAGGCTGAGGGCCCGTGCAAAAGCGACGCGCTGCTGCTGGCCGCCCGAAAGCTTGTCGATCATCCGGTCCCCGAAGGCCGCCAGTTCCACCATCTCAAGCAGCTCCTTGACCCGCACGGCGATCTTCTCCTTGGGCCAACGGTTGATCTTCAGGCCATAGCCGACGTTCTCCGCCACGGTCATGTGGGGGAAAAGAGCGTAATTTTGGAAGCAGATCCGCGTGTCCCTGAGATTCGGTGGCAGGTCGTTGATCCGCTGGCCGTCAAGGATGATGTCGCCCGAACTGATGTCGGTGAACCCGCCGATCAGGCGAAGAAGCGTCGTCTTGCCGCAGCCGCTGGGTCCGACGAAGGTGACCAGCTCGCCCTCTTTCACCTCCAGAGAAACCCCTTTGAGGACTTCGTTCGTCCCGTAGAACTTGTGGATGTCCTTGAGAACTAACATTGTTTTTTCATGAGAGCCCACGTTCATAGATCGGAGAACCCCTTTCGTTTATGCCACGGTCTTGGCCGTGCCGTTGCCCAGTCGGGTCTTTTTGGTGATGAAGTTTAGGATCATCATGCAGATCGCGACGATCAGAACCAGCTTCATGGTCGTGGCGGAGGCGATGCCGATTTCACCATAAACGGCGGCGTCGAAGATCTTGACGGCGGCCAAGTCGAAGCCCGGGCTGACCAGGAAGACCACGGCGCTCAACGAGACGATCGCCGTCATGAAGGTGTAGATGAAACCAGCGATGAAGGCGGGGAACATGATCGGCAGGACGATCTTGGTGAAGGTGGTCAAGAAACTGGCCCCCAAGTCGGCCGAGGCCTCCTCGATCTCGATATGGATCTGGTGGAGCTTGCTGATTCCCGCCTCCACGCCGACGGCCAGGAATCGGAAGACGCAGTTGAGGGCCAGGATCATGATTCCGCCGGTGAGCTTGAGCGGTGGCGTGCTGAAGGCCAGGAGGTAGCCGATGCCCAGGACCGTTCCGGGCAGTGCGAACCCGGAGAGGGAAACCATCTCGATGAAGGTCCGGCCGAAGAACTGCCCCCGGACGATGACATAGGCCAGAAGGACCCCGATGACGGCCCCGATGACGGCCGCCACGAGGGAAACCCGGATGCTATTGTAGATGGCCTGGTTCGACGTGAAGTCCAGATAGTTGGAGAGGATGAACTTGTTCGTCACCCCCAGAATCTTATAGAAGGACGCCGCAAAGACGACGGCGAAGCAGATGAATATCGCCCCCGCCGCCACGGTGGTGATGATCACGAACGGGACCTTGATCAGGGGGGTGATCCTCCGCGGCTCCGAGGCGACGGGCTTGCCGCCGATCGTGGTGAACTTCTTCCCCTCGAGCAGATAGTTGTGGATAATAAAGATCAGGATGCAGGGGGCGATCAGGACGACCGACAGGACGCTCCCCATGTTGAAATCGGACTCCCCGGTGATCATTGTGTAAGTGTCCGGCGCCAGGAATGGGGTGCGGCCGCCGAGGATGGCGGCGTTGCCGAATTCGGCGATTGTCATGACGAAAATCAGGAGCGCCGCCTTGAGGAGGCCGGGGGCCAGAAGGGGAATCGTGATCGTTCGGAGGATCGTCGCCTCCGAGGCTCCCATGTCGTAGGCACTCTCCTCGAGGTTGGGGTTAAGCGACATGAGCGTGCTCTCGATCATCATATAGGCCAGCGGAATGAACGCCAGGGTCTGGGAGATGACGACGCCCGTGAAGCCGTAAAGCTGCCAGTGCAGATCGAACATCCGGGTGACCAGACCGTTCCGACCAAAGAGGATGATCAGCGACAGGGCGAAGAGGTACGGGGGGGCGATCAGGGGAACAAGGGAGATGATCTTCAGGGGTTTCCTAAGGACCCAAGGACCGCGGGTGGTCATATAGGCCAGGCAAAAACCGATGACCAGACACACGGCCGTGTTGATCACCCCCAAAAGCAGGGTGTTGTAAAGGGATTGGTAGTAATAATTCTTACTGAAGAAGGCCTGGTAGTATTGCAGGGTAAATCCCGACGATCCCCGGAAACTCTTGATCAGGACCATCACAATGGGGAAGAGGAGAAAGAAGGCAAGCAGCAAGAACAGAATTGCGGCCAGGATGTTGACCAGATTCGCATTCAGAAAGTCCTTGAGTTTACTGCCGCTGCTGGCCTGCAGCTTCACAGAGAGTTCCGCCGTTGCCATCTTTCTCCTCCAGTTGACTTACTCGAAAGAACAGGGTTACTTGAAGTCGGTCCGCAGTTTCTGCTTCCAGATGTCGTTGTTCTTCGCCTTGTCATCCGCCGCCTTGCCTAGATCCAGCTTGATGTACTTGGGCAGGGTCTTCCCGTAGAGGGCGTTGGCCGCGGGTCTGGGGGTCATGTAACCGATCTCGGCCATGAGGGCGCTGAATTCAGGAGTCCCCAAGACGTCAATGATCTTTTTTGCAGCGGCCATTTTCTTGGTCCCCTTGAAGATCAGGGCGAAGGTCCCGTCGTAGCCGGTCCCCTCGACGGGTACCGACCAGTAGAGCGGATAGCCGTCGTCGAGACGCTTCTTGACGTTCTCGTCGGAGGTGAGCCCCAGCATGAACTCGCCACGGCCAACCAGGTCTGTCGGGGCATTGCCACTACGGGTGTAATGGTGGATGTTCTTGTCGAGGGCCTCAAGGTATTTCCATCCCTCGGCGTCCCCGTAGAGGGCCAGGAAGGAGAAGCGCATCATGTTGGCCGTCCCCGAGCTCAGAGGCGAGGGCATGACAATCTCGCCCTTCCACTTCGGGTCAAGCAGATCCTTCCAGCTCTCCGGCATCTTGTAGCCGGCCTTGGCCAGGCGATCCTTGTTGCCGACCAGGACGAAGGAGAAGTTCGCGATGTTGTACCAGGCCCCCTTGGGATCCATGAAGACATCCGAGACCCCCTTCCAGCCCGGAGAGACATAGGCCTCGGACCAGCCGTTCTTCTTGGCGAGGAATCCCGTGGAGGAACCGCAGCCGATGATCATGTCGGCGTTGAAATTGGGGGCCTCGGCCTTCACCCGGGCCTCGATCTCTCCGAAAGACTGGAAGGTCTGGTTGACGGTGATGCCGGTTTTATCCTTGATGAACTTGGCGATCTTCGCGTTGTTGTCCGGGGAGGTGCCCATGTAGGCATTGATGTCCTCCGCCATGGCGCTGCCGGCAAGCGCCACCGAGAAGATCGCGGCGACGGCGACTGCAAGAAACTTTCCTTTCATGATTTCCTCCAATTAAATTTAATGTCTTAAATGTTAATCTTCAGAAACAAGAACCCTTGTGCCGTCTCACCCCCTTTCCCATCCCATGGACCCAGGATCCCTTTCCCGTTTCGGGCTCTGGAATCCGCTGTGACATAACAGAATCACGATCGAGTGTCAAAGTAAAGAGGGTTGAGCTGAAGCTGCCCAGAGGGCATTTTATACAAGTGTGTCAAAGAAAGTTTTCCCCTTTCTATGCCTTTCCCAATATTAGTCAAACTAATAATAATCATATAATCCATGAAAAAATATTATCACCATTCTGGGGCTACTAAATTGTTGTAACTAATTCAGTATGTTATAATTGCGATTCCAGACCGGATGCCGAACGACCGACTCGGAAACGCTCCCCTTCCCTCCCGGCCGCGGAAACGGAGAGGTCCCAGGTCGGATGGCAACTCCGCGGAAATTCATCAGAACCAGATTATGCATCTCCGGTCTGCAGGGTCCGGCAGCAAGCGGAATGCCAATTCCGAGGTGTCCGTCCAAGTGGCCGGATATACGACACTTGATTCACCAGGAAGGGGTTTGTGGAACAGGGGAAAGCAAGGACAATCTTGTCCCTTGAGGCGTCCATTGGGCCAAATAAGGCCCCCGCCGGGGATGGGGTTCCCGACGGGGGGAGCCTCCCAGGCGGCAGCTAGATTTTCGTCACCTGGATGTGGATGATGATCTGACGTTTCTCCAGTTCCCGGAAGATTTCCTCCGGATCGAAGGCGAATTCGGGCATGACCACGCCTGTCTGCTTCACCCTCCCCTGGGCGATCAGCGCCGTCGCGATCCCCATCGGGATCCCCACGCACCGCGTATAGGCCCGCAGATTCTCCCAACCGGCCACGGAACCGTCCGAGGCTGGGTGCGTGTGGGTCAGCAGATACCGGAGGGCCTTGCCGTCCTTCGTCCCCGTCACGTCGATGTGCAGGGCGTAACCATAGAGTTCCGTCTCCCGGCCCACCGGGTACTGCATCAGGTAGGCCGAAACCGCGTCCATGATCCCGATCTGGACCCCGGCGATCCGAATCGGGTCGTTCCGGAGGATCCCCCAGTCATAGAGGGCCCGGACCAGTTGCATGTTCTTCGGCGGCCAAGTGCCGCGGACCTCAATCAGGCGGGCGGTCTTTCCCTGCGCCTCTAGGTAGGCCGCGACAGTCTTCGTCTCCGAGTGGGGGATGATGTACTCGGGATGGGTCCCGTACGGCCCGGGCAGCGCCACGTCCAGCGGACGGGCAAAGGGGGGCACCTGGATGAACCGGCCGTTTTCGTAGACGACACGGCTCGGAAGTTTGGGATCGTACTCGTAGCTGGTCGTCTCCGTTATGGACGCCGAGAAAGCGATGGGACGGAAAGCCCCATGACTGATCCGGACCGTTTCGACGGTATCGAGGCGGTCGATGGCGTAACGGGCCATCATGTCCGTCGTCCCGGGGGTCATGCCGAATCCCGGAACATGGGTCCTGCCGTGGGCCTTGAATAGGGCGTCGAAGGGATACTCCTCGCCGAAACCGTTCAGGTTGATCCCGTGGCAGCCCGCCTCGGCGATGCAGGCTGTGGACAGGCCGTTGAGCGTAATCGTGGTCCCGTCCATGACGATGTCGTAGTCCCGCATGGCCGCAACCGCCGCGGCCCGGTCCTTGACGTCCACCTTCCTGAAATCGACCCGCGGGTCATTCAGCCATTGCACCACCTCCTGCCCCGCCCGCTCGTCGGTGTCCCCGATGGTGATCCTCGCAAAATCGGAATACTGGACCAGATCCAGCGCCGACTCCCGACAGATCCTCCCCGCGCCGCCCAGACACAACACCTTGGCCATGATCCCCTCCTGTTCGTCCTGGTCTTGAATCTCCCTCCGGGCCCTCCGGAGCGTCCCCATATCCTCGGGGATCAGAATCGTTTTGATTTCGATAAACCGATCGTGTATGGTTCGTCAAATTGATTGTTCCAATGCCCCCCATAGGATGAGGCTATGGGGGGAGGAGCGGCGCCCCGGCGACGGGCAGTCCGGACATGCGCCGACGAATGGACGGATTCTCGACGCGCCGAAACATGCACCTCCACCAGCTCTGGGTCTTCTATCATGTAGCCAGGCACGGAAGTTTCTCCCGGGCGGCCGGCGCCCTGTTCCTGAGCCAACCCTCGGTGAGCAACCAGGTGAAACGCTTGGAGGAGATCTACGGGATCCGGCTCTTCGAGCGGGCCGGAAAGACCCGGCTGACCCGCGCCGGCGAGGTCCTCTTCACCTACGCGGACCGGATCTTCACGCTTGCCCGGGAGGCCGAAGGCGCCATCGCGGCCCTCAAGAGGACCCGGGGCGGCACGATCACGATCAGCGCCGGCAATACCCTGGGCGCCTACTACCTGCCGGACATCATCGCCCGTTTCCGGCAGGAACATCCCCGAACCGAAATCCGGATGACGGCCGGCTACACCCAGTCCGTGGTCGAGGACGTCCTCGCCTCCCGGAGCGATCTGGGCCTGATCGGCCAGTCCGTCGACCACCCGAACCTGGTCCGGCTCCCCCTCTGGGAGGAGGACTTGGTCCTCGTCGTCCCCCCCGGCCACCCCTTCGCCCGGAGACGAAGCGTCCCCGTCAACCGGCTGCAGGACGAACCTTTCATCCTGAGCGAGAAGGGCTCGGGGGTGCGCACGGTCACCGACCAGCTCTTCGCCAAGGCCGGGGTATCCCCCCGGATAGCGATGGAACTGGGCGAAAACGAGGCCGTCAAACGGGCGGTCGCCTCGGGACAGGGCATCACCGTCATCTCGGCGAAGGCCGCCAGGGAGGAACTGGAGGCCGGAACGCTCCGGTCCGTCCGCCTTTCGGGGACCCGGCTCCGGAGACGTTTCTTCCTCATTCACCACAGGGACAGGCCTCTCTCCCGCCTCATCCAGGCCTTCCTGGACGAGGTCGTCCGCCACGAAACCCGGGAAGGCGGCCCAAGGACCTCCCCGTCGGCCCTTCAGTCCCCCTTTCGGAAAAGAAAGACACGACCATGACCCCAAGCACTCCATCCGGCTTCGGCCTGATCATCATCGGCTCCGAGATCCTCGACGGCAGGGTCCGGGACAGCCACTTCGAAAACACCCGCCGCCTCCTACAGGAGCACCGCCATCCCCTCGTCTATGCCCTGATCCTGAAGGACGACCCGGCCCTGATCCTGGAGAAGCTCCGCTGGGCCATGGGGCGGCCGGAGCCCTTCTTCTGCTGTGGAGGGATCGGCTCCACGCCAGACGACTATACCCGCCAGTGCGCCGCCGAAGCGGCCGGGGTTGTGCTCGAACACCACGAGGAGGGGCTCCGGATCCTGAAGGCCCGTTTCGGGGCGGAGGCCACCCCCGCCCGGCTCCGCATGGTCGAGTTCCCCAAGGGGGCCCGGCTGATCCCCAACCCCGTCAACCGGATCCCCGGCTTCACGATCGCCAACGGTCATTTCCTGCCGGGCTTCCCCAGCATGGCCCTCCCCATGGCAGCCTGGGTCTTGGAAAACTGCTACGTCCGGGGAGAAGAGCGGGTCACCCGGACGCTGGTCCTACCCGGCGCCCGTGAGGGGGACCTGGTCGGCCTCATGGAGTCCTTCACCGCTGCCCACCCGGAGTTGACCTTTTCCAGTCTGCCCCATTTCGTGGCCGGCGGGACAGAGGTCGACCTCGGCCTCACCGGGCGGCCGCAGGAGGTCGAGGCAGGGCTCGGCGATCTGACCGCCAGGCTGGATGGTTTGGGCCAAGCTTGGCGACCCAAGAACTGAAGGCCCCCAGGGGAGGAAATTTTTGCCGTCCCCTCCCTTCAAGGAGGCAAAATATTCCTGACGGTCCGTCAAAAACTCCCCTCCTGTCGGGATGCCCCCGGCCCGCCGGTCCATGAACCCAGTCGGGGATCCCGCCGCCCGGCCTGGAATCCCGGCGATCGCCCTTCCCGTCGTCCATCTGGCACATCTCGTGCATACCAATTCGACAAATGCCAACCGTAATGAGGAGACACCCATGATTGGACAGGCCATTTGCGCGTTATTGATCCTGGCAGCCATCTTCCTGGTGGAATTCACCCTGAAGGTGACGGAGATGGGATGGGTCTCCAATCTCAACGCCCTGATGATCGTCCTGGGAGGGACCCTTTTCGCCACGCTTATCGCCTATCCCAAGGAAAAGCTGGTCCTGACGGCCCGCCTTCTCAAAGGGGCCTTCTCCGGCCGGGATGAAGAGCGCGACGAGGCGATCCAGACCCTCGTGAACCTGGCCCGGATCTACCGCAACGGGGACATCCGCAACCTGGAGAAGCAGATCCCCCGCCTGCCCCAAGGCCTGCTCAGGGTCGGGGTGGAACTGATCGCCTACCGTTACTCCCGGGACGAAATCGAACAGATGTTGCGCCGGGAGTCCCTTGCGGCGTACAACCAATACGCCACCGCCCACAAGATCCTCCACAACATGGCCCGACTGGCCCCTGCCCTAGGGCTGGCCGGGACCATCGTCAGCCTCATCCGGATCTTCGGGCATATCCAGGATCCCCAGAACCTCCTTGGTTACATGGCCGTGGCGCTCCTGTGCACCTTCTACGGCGTGATCCTGGCCAATCTCTGCTTCGTGCCCCTCTCGAACAAACTGAGGGAAACCATGGACCATGATGAACTCCGGATGGAAATGATCCAGGAGGGCATTCTGGATCTTTACGACCACCAGCATCCGAAGGCTATCCAGTACAAACTGGAGACCATGACCCGTGCCACCGCGGCCGGAGAACGTCACCCCGCCCGACCCAAACTGGTCCTCCTGTCGGCCTATGAAAAGGCCAGGGGCGCCAACGGATGAGCGGTATGGCCGGCCCCCTTCCCGAAAGAAAACGGCAGACCTCCACGGACAGCGGGAGGGTTCTGCCGGTGCGCCTCCAGAGAAAGGCCATCGCCTCGGAAACGGGAAACGAGATCTGGCTCCTGACCCTGAGCGACCTGCTCGTCCTGCTCCTGATCTTCTTTGTCCTCTTCTTCGGGACTTCCCTGCACCGGCAGGACCGGGCTGTCCCGACCCCACCCCCTGCGCCTCCGGTTGAGGAATCGGCGGTGATCCCGCTGGTCCTGCCGCGGGCAGCCCATCCGGAACCTTCACCCGTTCAAGCCGCATCTTCCCTCGAGTCGGATCTGGTGGGCCTTCTGGGGGGACACCCGGCCGAGCAGGGCGTGACGGTGGAAAGACGCTCCCAGTACATGATCGTGACTTTTCCCGAACAGATCCTCTTCGATTCGGGCCTGTCCCGGATCAAGCCTTCCGCCGCCCCGATTCTGGAGAAGGTCTCGCGCTTCATCCTGGAGCATCCCGGCGTATCGACGGAGGTCCACGGCCATACCGACGACCGGCCCATCCACAACCAGCGTTATCCTTCCAACTGGGAGCTCTCGGCCGACCGCGCCGCCCAGGTCGCCAAGGCCCTCGTTGAGCAGGGCACCCCTCCGGAGCGACTCTCCATCAAGGGTTTCGGGGAGTACCGCCCCATCCTGGCCAACGACAGCGATCCCAACCGGCTGAAGAACCGGCGGGTGGAAATCCAGTTCTCAGTACATCCCTCGACGCCAGCCTCCTGACAGGGGCTAATAGGTCGAACCGCGTTCCACCTCCCCGATCGCCTCCTCGAGGATCGCCAGGGCCCAGTCCATCTCCTCGCGGGTGATGACCAGGGCCGGCCGGAGCGTGACCAGGTTTCCGTCGATCGTTTTGAAGGCGAGGCCCCTCTCCAGGCACTTGAACATCACCGCTTCCGCCTCTCGGACGGCCCGCTCTTTGGTCTTCCGATTCCGGACCAGGTCGAGGCCGATGTGGAGCCCGATCCCCGTGACGCAGCCGATGAGCGGATGCCTCTCGGCCATCTCCCGGAGCCGTTCCAGGGCGTATGCCCCCAACTGCGCCGCGTGATCGCATAGGCCGTTCTTCTCGATCACCTCGATCTCGGCCAGAGCGGCTGCCGCAGAAAGGGCATTCTTCTCGTGGGTGTAGTGGCCGACCGAGCGATCCGGACAGCAATTGTACCGCTCGAGCGTCACGATCCCCGCCAGGGGGACGATCCCGCCGCCGAGCGATTTGCCGAGGACCAGGATGTCGGGCGTCAGGTAATGCTCGCTGG
>CAYOGU010000130.1:0-9641 GCA_964403345.1 uncultured Syntrophus sp.
CTGGGTAGCCGCTCCATCTCCAGACTGGAGTCTGGAGTTTTATGCGGCTGAATAATGATCAGATACCCTTGGGCCGGGACGGTGCATTTCGGTCGGAAGGACGCGCCAAGGCCCCGGTACAGAGGGGCCTTCACGCGCAGGGGGGGCTGTCTTCATGCACATCGATATCCGCTCTCTGCTCTTCATCCTGATGTTGGCCACCACGATCGAGTGGTTGGTGATGCTCTTCGTCTGGCTGTCGCGGAAGACTTACCCCGGCTTCGGCCTGTGGACAGCGGGCAACGCTGTTTTCGCAGCCGCCTTTCTCCTCCTCGGGCTTCGCGGCATCATGCCGGACTTTCTCTCCATCATTCTGGCCAATATTCTGATCATCGGCGCAGCGGTCCTCCATTATGAGGGGACTCTGCGCTTTCGCCAATGGACCAGTCAGCGGATTTTCGGCATCGCCTTGATCATCATCATGACCATCACGGTTCTCTATTTCCGTTATGTCGACGACAACATCCGGATGCGGATCATCACCGTCTCCCTCCTACTGGCCGTGATCTACGGTCTGGTGACCCGGGCTCTGCTCTTGGAGCTCCCCTCCGGCCGACGGACCACCTATTGGCTGGCGGGCTTATTCTTCGCGATCCACAGCGGTTTTCTGTTGGTCCGCATCGTCGCCACCGCCCTCAATCCTGAGATTCGGGACCTGTTTGCCCCGAACTGGTTGCAGACCTTGACCTTTCTGCTGCCGCTGCTCATGAACATCCTCTGGACCTTTTGCTTTTTGATCCTGAACAGCGAGCGCATCGAAATGGAATTGAAGGTCGAGATCGAAGGGCACAGAATGGCGGAAGAGACGTTGGCCAAGAGCGAGGAGAAGTATCGTCTGCTGATGGAGACGCTGCCCCTGGCCGTCTTTGTTGAAACCAACGGCAGGATCGTCTATGTCAACCCGGCCTTCGTGACCCTCTTCAAGGCATCGGCGCCGGACGAGCTCATCGGGGCGCGCACGAGCGATTTTTTCCATCCCGACCTCATCGATAAGATCGAAAAAGGAAAACGCATCATGCGGGAAACGATGCGCCCCCTTCCGCCCCTGGAGATCAATCTGCGCTGCCTGGACAAGAGCTTTATCACCGTCGTTTCCACCCCGATGCCGATCCTCTTTCAGGGACAGCCCTCCATCCTGACGGCCCTTTACGACATCACGGAACGCAAACGCGACGAGATCGAATTGGAAAAGGCCCGCATGCTCCTGCAATTTCAGGAAAGGGAGATCAAGGAACTCATGGCCGTGCTGGCCGAAAAGAGCATTGCCTCCTGACGGGACCTGTTTGTCCTGAAAACGAAAGGCAACCCGCCGGCCGATTATCCCAACTCGAAGCTGGTCACCCCGAAGATCCGCTCCAGGGGGAGTGCCGGGGCCTGGCCGGTGTACATGCGGGCCGTCTCGAACACCGCGGTCATCCCGTGGCTCGCCACCAGCGCCTTGGCGCCCGGGTTAGGCTCGGGGACGTCGAGGAAGAATGTTTCCCCCCGGACGGCCGCGGTCAGCGCCCGGATCAGGCCTTCGGCGATCGCCTCGCTATCGGCGAAGAGGGGGCCGATCTTGAAGCCTTCCCGGCAGGGGCGCAGGACGCCGTAGCCGGCCAGCCGCCCCTCTGCAAGGAACCCCAGGGCGGCCCCCCCTGGCTGGTGGATCCAGCGTTCCAGAAAGGCCGCCCGGTGGGCGGGAAAGAGGCCCCGGTCGTAGGCGCAGAGCCGGTCGAAAGGAACAGCGGCAAGATCGACGATCCCCTCCACCCTTTTTTCCGTCGAGGGAACCGCGACACCGCGGTAACGGACATTCCGGTAAGCAAGGACGAATCCGTATTTCCGGTAGGTCTCCTGCTGGGCCGGGACCGCGTCGTTGCCGACGGTCCGCCGGCCCAGGTAGGCTGTAGCCTCCCGGACCAGGAGGCTCCCGATCCCCCGGCCGCGCCACGCCTTGCGGACCATGTAGAAACCGGCGAAGGCGAAGCGCTCGTCATAGGCCACCGCCGAGAGGCACCCCAACGGCTCGCCGGCCCTTTCGGCGATAAAGAAGCCCTTCGGATCGGCCGCGTAGAAGCACTCCGCGTCGTGCAGGCCCGGGTTCCATCCTTCCTCCGCTGCCCAGCCGACGGCCAGGTCCACCTCCTCCCGGGTCATCCTCCGCACGATCACTTCGTCCTTCTCCGCCATCTTTCCGCCTCCCGTCCATTCCAATCCCTGCGGGGTGGCCGCCGCCTTTTTCGGCGTCATGCGCAACGTCAGCGTGCCCCGCGGCATCGGCACCCCGAACCAGCCCAACATCCCGTCGACGATCCGGCGTACGATCGCCGATCGGAAGAACCGAATCTACATCTTCAAGAACACCACCGGCCCGAGCATCGTACGGGTGCTGCTCGACCGGATCGATTTCAGCCCGGACTCCGGCGTCCGCAAGCTCACCTTCCACGGCCAACTTCAAAAAGACCGAGGCGCCAATTTCCTGGCCCCGCCGTAACCGCGGACGAACAGCGCAGGAGGCCGTGGCCGTCCCTCGGCCGTCCTACCGGCCGATCGAGAGCGTCTGGGCCTCGGCAGCGCAGTTGAGGGTCGATTTGGCTCCTGCCGCGCGTGCCGCTTCCACCTCTTTGCGCGCCAGTTCAAGCTGGGCCTTGAAAACCGGGTCCAAGTGCAGGCGGCTCACCGTCGAGGCCCCGACGATGCGTCCGGCCTCGATGTCGCTTTTCCAGTGAAGTCCGCAGACGACGCGGCTCTCGCCGAAGGCTAGACCCCGCGCGAAGATGGCGTCCGCCCGGTCCGGTGCAATTTCAGCCAAGACCAGCGCCCAGGCCCATCCGATCGAGGAATGGCCCGACGGGTAGGAGTCGTCCTTGTGCTTCTCTTTGGGCACGCAGCTTGTGTCGCCGTGGGCTACGTAGGGGCGTACGCGCTTGTAAAGATCCTTGGCCTTGTCATTCGCCCGGCTTGCATCGGCCCGGACCCGGCGGATCAGCATGTTCAGGTGCGGCGTCTCTTCCTGCGAGATGGGGATGCCCAGGGCGCAGGAGAAGGTCGCCGCCGCGTTCGGGAAAGTCAAGTCCGCATCCTTCGCGGCCAGGGCCCATCGCGGCGTGTCGCGCAGCTTGCGCGTCATCTTGTAGATCTCCTCGTCGGCGGCCAGGGCGGCGCTTCCGGCGGCGGGCGGCGGCGGCAGGAATGTCTGGCTGTTCGGGAGCTGCTCCGGCTTGAGATAGCCGATCACGTAGCCGGGTCGCCCCCCGGACAGCCCGTCGGGCGAAGTCGGGGGCGTCACGCACGCACAACCGGCCAACATCCAGATTGCCAGGAACACCCAACCCACTCTTACGGCATGGTTCTTCATCGGGGACCTCCTTGTTCTGTGATGGCACTAACTTCGCCTGACAAGCGCTTATGAAATCGGATTCTTCCTTTTACCACTCCGCAAGGACTTTTGCCAGGGGTCGATCGTAAAGACCCAATCCCGCCGGTCTTTCGATCTGACCGGAACGATTTGCCGATCATCCGCCGCCGTCAGCCTTGACAGGCGGGCGTGCCCCTCCTATCCGCCGAAAGGGGTGTGAAGCGTCTCGACAACGGGTGCACCTGGATCAGGCAACCGAGGAGGTGACCGGATGGACAGACGATCCCAAGGCATAACGGACGGACAGGGGGACCTCGGAATCCCTTCGGCGCCGGGAGAGTTGACCTATTTCGACCGGTCCCGCCGGAGATTTCTGACCTTGAGCGGCCTGACGCTGGCCGGGCTCCTGCTGCCGAATCCGCTGTGGCGCGATTCGGCGGCGCAGGGCGCCTCCGTCCCCGTCCGGACCGACCGGGCGATGGCCTGGGCCCTCCAGGATGCCGGCGTCCGGGTCGTGACCCATGTCCCTGCAACGGGCGCCACAGCCCTCTTCGATGCCTACTGCGCACTCGCGGGTTTGGTACCCCACTACGCCTTCAACGAAGAGTTGGCCTTCACCATGGCGCACGGCGCGGCCCTGGCCGGAGTCCGCTCGGCGGCGGTGCTCAAGTCCCACGGCCTGGCCAAGGCCGCCAACAGCGTCATCGATTCCCTGACCCTCGGCACCACGGCCGGCTTCGTGGCCGTCGTCCTGGACGACCCGGAAGGCCGCCACTCGGACAACGTCTTCGCGCTGGAGGACTTCCTCAGGGGCACGGGGATGCCCTTCAAGAAGGCGGGGGCCGGAACGATCTACCGCGACCTTCTGGAATGCATCCTCTGGTCCGAGGAACTCGGGATTCCCGTGGCCCTTTTCGTGGATTCCAACCTGGTCTCCCGGGACACCTCCTGCGAACGCCGGCCACTTCTCCCGCTGGCGGCAACCTATCGCCGCGACCCCCTTCGCCATGTCCTCTGCCCGCCACTGGCGGCCTACCAGCGCAAGGTCCTGGAGGCGCGCCTGGCCCGGAAGGATTGGCGGTCTCTCCCGGAGCCGTCGCTGCCTCCTGTTCCGGCCGGCCTTCCGCCGGCTTGGCTTTCCCCGGCCAGCCTTTTCATCCCCGTCTTCGAGGTCTTCCGGGAGTTGCGCCCGGAAATCCCCTTTGCCTGCGGCGATACGGGCCTCTCGTCCCTCTTCGCCTTTGCCCCCTTTGCCTGCATCGACGCATGCAGCTATTACGGGGGAAGCCTCCCGATGGCGATCGGCTTCCATCTCGCTGGCATCGGGAAGGCCTGGGCCGTCACGGGGGACTACGCCTTCCTGGCGGCGGGGCACATGGGGCTTCTCGAAGCACTGGGGCGACGGATCCCCCTGAAGGTGTTGTTGATGGACAACGGCGCCGCCATGGCCACGGGCGGCCAGCCGGTTCCGGAAGGGGTCCTCGACCAAGTCCTGTCAGGATGGGCGCCCTTTGTCCGCCGCATCGATGATCCAGGAGACGCCTCAACAGTTCGAGGAACCTTGAAACGGGCGATCCTCTCCGACCGTATCGAGATCGTGGTGGCCCGCTTCCGCGCCTGAATCCCTTATTTCAAGAGATTCCCGCTCCCATACGATACCCGACCCGGAGCCGGTCACGCTGCCCTCCGAGGTGCGCCGGGGCCTCACCGGTATGCAGGTCGGTCCGAATACCGCCGTCATTTCATGGGATGTACCGGGGTCCGGCCTCTGGTTCGGCTCGGGGCCGTTGCGGAGAGAACGTCTAGAAATCTTCTGCCAGAAGCGTGTGCAGGCAGATCCCGTTCCTCAGCGCCTCCTTCTTGGCCTCGATCACGAGGCGGGCGCCGGACCCGGACAGGAGGCGGAGGCACTCGCGCACCGGCACGTTTCCCCTGTCCAGCGATTCGTGGTCGTCGGTGTGGCGCGTCAGGCCGGCACTCGGATGGAGCGAATGGTTGCTGTGCAGATGGGTGGTAAGCACCCTGCCGGTCGCCAGGATCCGCCTCATGCCCTCCAGAAAACCGAATCCGTGCACCGTGTCCGCAATCCACAGATGCCCGATGTCCAGGCAAAGCCCTGCCGACGGGAGGGTCCGAACCGTTTCGATCATGTCGCCGGGGGTCTGGATGAGATAGCCCACACGCGGATTGAGGTTTTCGACCGCAAGACCAATGCCGCGTTCGGCGCAACGCAGGGCGAACCGCCCGAGGTTGGCGAGCATCCGTTCCATGAAGAAGCGGTAGGCTGGTGTGTCGGTGTAATCGGGGCCGCAGATCGACCCCTCCTGGACGCGGATGTAAGGGGCGAATTCGGCCGACGTCAGGAGCCTCTGCCGCGGCGCCTCGTCGGCGGGGATCGCGCGGTTCGTGGCGTAGCCGGGATGGACCACGACGAGGGAGGCACCGAATTCGGCCGCGGTATCGAGGGTTGCCTCCAGGTCGCGGTGGCTCTGTGCGATCACATCGGCATCCTCGCTGGCAAGGTTGGGGAAGTATGCCGTGGACGGGCAAGCGGCATGGACGGAGACGGTCCTGCCGCTGAGGACAGGTCTCAGGGAATCCAGAAGTTCCTTCTCCATTGTGAAGGGCAGCTCGAAGAGCGCCTTTCGGCCCGTCCGGGCCTCGAAGCCGGCGATGTATTCGAGGATCTCCTCTTTCGTTTTCAGCGCCGCAAGCGACAGGACGATCGGTCGGTCCATGGGGGTGCGCCTCAAATCGTATAGGGAAAAAGCAGATCCGGGATCATGGTCCGTCCTCTATAAAGGCCCCGGGCCTCGGAAAGGACGGCCGCCCTCCCCGATCCATCGGGGGGCAAGTGGCACAGAAAGAGCACCGGCGGGTCCTGGCCCGGCCGGGCGCTACCCGCTGCCGCGAGACCCGCCTGCCTTGCCGAACTATGGCCCTGGGCATTCAGGGCCGCTTCCCCGGCCGCGACGCCCCCCGCCTCGTGGATCACCGAATGGGCTCCGACGGCAGACGGCGGAGGATCGGCCAGTGGGGCCGTATCGGCAAAATAGGCCATCTTCCTGTTGCCCGCGGAAAGGACGAATCCCAGGGTCGGAACGCCGTGCACTGTCGGAAAGGCCTCCAGGGCAAAGGGTCCCAACGTCACCCCCCCTTCCGGAAAGGGGGTCCATTCGACGGCAAAGATGCCGCGCTTCTTCTCCAGTCCGAAGACCGCGCAGAGGGACCGGGCGGTTTCGAGCGTCGGTGCGTTGCCGTAGACCGGCAAGGGCCTTGATCGCTTGAGAAGCCAGAGGTTGTGCAACAGGGAGGGGAGGGCGTACAGGTGGTCCACATGGGCATGGCTCAACAGGACCGCGTCCAGCTCCGCGGGGTTCCCGCCGGAGGCGGTCACCCCCGCCGTAGGATTTCCGGAGGCCTCCACGAGGACCGAGGTCCCGCCCTCCGTTACGAGGAACGAGACGTTGCCCGAGTCCGGCGACTGCACGCCGCCGGAGATCCCCAGGAAGGCGACCTTCACGACAGTTTCCTCCTTCCGGAACGGTAGATCCCCTTCACGAGGGGGATGAGGATCGTCATGAGAACCAGCGCCATG
Organism: uncultured Syntrophus sp.; assembly: GCA_964403345.1. Lineage (GTDB taxonomy): Bacteria > Desulfobacterota > Syntrophia > Syntrophales > UBA5619 > JAKAFS01. The sequence goes on from CAYOGU010000130.1 coordinate 6,978, forward strand.
AAGACCAGCGAGATGGGACGCTGGAAAAAGACCAGGAGGTTGCCCCGGTTGATGTTCAGGGACTGCCGAAGCGCCACCTCGATCTGGGGGCCGAGGACCAGGGCCAGGACGAGGGGCGCCACGTCGAATTCCAGCCTCCGCAGGAGGTAACCCAGCCCCCCGGTCACCACCATCACCCAGACATCCCCAGTGCTGAAATTGGAGCTGTACGCCCCGATGAGGCAGGTCACCAGGATGATCGGCGCCAGGATGGGATAGGGCGTCCTCAGGAAGGTGGTGAAAAGGCCGATCAGCGGCAGATTGAGCAGCAGGAGCAGCAGATTGCCCACATACATGCTCGTGACCACGCCCCAGAAGAGATCGGGGCGCTCCTTGATCATCATCGGGCCCGGGACGACGCCGTGGAGCATCAAGGCGGCCAGGAGCATGGCCGCCACGACATTGGCCGGGATGCCGAGCGTCAGAAGCGGGATGAAGGAACCGGAGGCTGCCGAGTTATTGGCCGCCTCGGGGGCGGCCACGCCCTCGATGGCCCCCTGGCCGAATTTCTCCGGGTGCCTGGAAAGCTTCTTCTCCGTGACGTAGGCCGCGATCGACGCCAGCGTGCACCCCCCGCCGGGAAGGACGCCGAGGAAAAAGCCGATCACCGATCCCCGGGCGATGGCCCCCCTGGAGTCCCGCCAATCCTGCTTCGTGGGAAGCAGCCCCTTGGGTTTGGCGATGATCTGCTGCTCCAGGGGCTTTTCGATCATGGAGAGGACCTCAGCGATGCCGAACATCCCCATGAAGACGGGCACCAGTCCGACGCCGTCCTGCAGGACCAGCGTTCCGTAGGTGAACCGCTCCGTCCCCGAGAGGGCATCGAGCCCGACCGTCCCCATGAGGAGCCCGACCGAGACCATCAGGAGGGATTTCAGGAAGGATTTTTCCCCGAGATAGCAGACCAGGGTCAGCCCCAGGAGCATCAGCGAGAAATACTCCGGGGGTCCGAACTTCAGGGCGAACTCACCCAGCGGAATGGCGACGACCATGAGGATCGCGACGCCCAGGGTCCCGGCGATGAAGGAACTGAAGGCCGCCATCCCCAGGGCCGGGCCGGCCCGGCCCTCCTTGGCCATGGCGTAACCGTCGAGACAGGTGACGACGGAGGAGGACTCCCCGGGGACATTGACCATGATGGAGGTGGTGGAGCCCCCGTACTGGGCCCCGTAGAAGATCCCGGCCAGCATGATGATGGCCGACACGGTATCCATATGGAAGGTGATGGGCAAAAGCAGCGCGATCGTGGCGGAGGGCCCCAGACCCGGGATCACGCCGACGATGGTGCCCAGGAGCGAACCCAGCAGGCAGTAGAGGAGACGCGAAATCTGGAGAGACTCGGAGAACCCTGCAATGATGCTCGAATAGGTATCCATGGGACCCGCTTAATGTCCGAACCCAATCCCCCTGGGAAGGGGGATCATGAGCCATTGGTCGAAGAGGAGATAGGCGGCCAGCGTCGCCCCCGCCGAGATGGCGAGGCTCCAGGTCCAGTTCAGCCGCCCGATCGGCCTGAGCAGGACGAGGAAGAGGAGAAAGATGTTCGCCATATAACCCGTGACGTCCAGGAGGGCGGTGAAAAGCACGATGACGGCATAGGTGAGGGTGACCTTGGAGAGGCCGGCCTTCCCGGGCCAGAAGGGGCGAGGGGCCGCAGCCGTCCGGTTCTTCCAGAGATCCACCGCGAGCAGGACAGCCATCACGGCCATGGCGACGGCCAGGAGGAGGGGAAGGAAGCCGGGGCCGGGATTGTCGAGGGTTCCCAGGGGGTACTTCCTCGATTCGAACCCGACATAGAGTGCCAGGAGGATGAACAGGAGACTCGCGACCTTTTCAGCTCTGATCAAGGCTGCACTCCACAGGCGTCCGCCAGGATTTTGTCGAATGGGGCCGGCACGACACGAAGGGAAAGCCATCCCCGTCCTGCCGGGCGTCCCCCCAGGGCGCCCCGCAGGACGGTTCCTTTCCGGCGTCGGGGGTCCAGGACGCTATTTGATCGTCCCGATCGACTTCATCAGGCCCTCGAGCATCTTGATGTCCTCCCGGTAGAAGGCCTCGAATTCCTTGCCAGGGAGGAACCGGTCCGCATAACCGAACTTGTCGATGAATTCCTTCCAGTAGGGATCCTTCGCGGTTTTCGTCATCGCCTCGATCAGGACGTTCCGGATATCGTCGGGCAGGCCCTTCGGGGCGGCGATCCCCTGCCACGGGCCTTCCGGGATGCCCTTGATATCCAGCTCCGACAGGGAGGGGGTGTCCGGCAGCTTGGGCGACCGCTTCTCACTGAAGACCGCAAGGTTCCGGATCTTTCCCCCCGGCTGGCTCTGGCCGAGGACCTCGGACATGGAGAAGACGCCGGCGTCGATGTGCCCCCCGAGCAGGGCGGCGATCTCCTTGGCCCCGCCGACGAAGGGCACGATCCGGAACTTGGCGCCGGTGTTCTGGTTGAGGGCCACGCCGGCCAGATGGGTCAGGGCCCCTGTCCCCGCGTTAGCCAGGGTGATCTTGTCCGGCTCCGCCTTGGAGGCCGCGATGATCTCCTTGAGGGTCTTGTATTTCGACTCCGCCGGGACCGAGAAGGTGAAGGTGTCGGCGCTGGCCTTGGCGATCAGAGTGAAATCGGTC
>CAYOGU010000131.1:0-9562 GCA_964403345.1 uncultured Syntrophus sp.
CCTCGATGCGGTCCACCCGGGCCGGCGGATCTCCGGTCCGGCACCAGGCCAGCATGGCCTCGGCCTGCCGGCTTTCGCCCTCGAAAAGGGCCTCCACCCGGCCGTCGGGCAGATTGCGGACCCATCCGGTCAACCCCAGCGACCGGGCCTTCCTCTCGGTGTTCGCCCTGAAGTAGACTCCCTGGACCCGGCCGGTGATGTGGACGTGGTACCGCTTGTTCATGTCTATTCCCCTTTGGTCATGGCGAGGAAGGCATCCTCGTCGAGGATCGTGATCCCCGCCTGCTGCGCCTTCTGGATTTTCGAGCCGGGGTCCGTTCCGGCCACCACGTAATCCGTGGACTTGGTCACCGAGTTGCCGACGGCCCCGCCCAGGGATTCCACGAGCGCCTTGGCCTCGTTCCGCCCCATCCGCGAGAGCGTCCCCGTGAACAGGAAGGTTTTTCCCGAAAGGAGGGCGGCCCGGGGCTGCTCCACCGCGCGGGGGACCACGCCGGCCGCGCCGAGCTTTTCGATCACCCGGAGGTTGGCCGGTTCCCTGAAGAAGCGGGCGATGGCCGCCGCGACCTCGGGGCCGACGTCCCGGACCTTCAGCAGGTCGTCCTCGCCCGCGGCGGCCAGTTGCGGCAGGGTCCCGAAGGCCAGGGCCAGGCGCTTGGCGGTCTGCTCGCCAACGTGCCGGATGCCCAGGGCGAAGATCAGGCGGTCGAGGGCCGGCTGCTTGGCCGAGCCGATCGCCGCCAGGAGGTTGCCCGCCGATTTGTCCGCCGTCCTTTCCAGGGAGAGGAGGTTTTCCTTCGTCAGGAAGAAGAGATCGGCCGGGTCCGAAACCAGGCCGCTCGAAACGAGCTGTGCGACCATCTTTTCCCCCAGCCCCTCGATGTCCAGGGCGCCCCGCGAGGCGAAATGGGCGATCCGTTCGCGGATCTGGGCCGGGCAGGCCATCCCGATGCAGCGATGGGCCGCCTCGCCTTCGAGCCTCACCACGCGGGAGCGGCATTCGGGACAGAGATCGGGCATGCGGAAGGGCTGTTCCGTTCCCTTCCGGTGGGATTTGAGGACCTCGACGACCTCGGGGATGACGTCGCCGGCCCTCTGGACGAGGACCCGGTCCCCGATACGGACGTCCTTCCGGTCGATCTCGTCCTGATTGTGGAGGGTGGCGCGGCTGACCAGGACGCCGCCGACCCGGACGGGTTGCATCAGGGCCACCGGCGTCAGGACGCCTGTCCGGCCCACCTGGACCACGATGTCCTCGATCAGGGTCTCTTCTCGGATCGCCGCGAACTTGCAGGCCAGCGCCCAGCGGGGGCTGCGGGCCACGGCGCCGAGGCGCTCCTGAAGGGGGATCTCGTCCACCTTGATGACGATCCCGTCGATCTCGTAGGGGAGGGATTCACGGATCTCTCCGATATACCGGAAGAAATCGATGCACCCGTCGATATCCCCGACCTGCCGGGCCAGGGGGCTCACCGTGAATCCCCAGGCGGCGAGGGTCCCGAGAACCTCGCCCTGCGTCCGGAGGCGGGTCCCCTGAGCCGTCCCGACGGCATAGGCAAAGAAGGTGAGCGGCCTTCGGGCCGTGATCCGCGAGTCGAGCTGGCGGAGGGATCCGGCAGCTGCATTGCGGGGGTTGGCGAAGGGGGCCTCCCCCTCCTCCTCCCTGCGGCGGTTCAGGGCCAGGAAGGCCTCCCGTTCGATGCAGACCTCTCCCCGGATCTCGATCGTCCCGGGCACGGCAGGGGGTTCGGGGGTTCCCGGCCGGACAGGGGCCGGCATTCGGGGGATGGCCAGGGGGATTGCGGAAATCGTGCGGAGGTTCCGGGTGACGTCCTCCCCGACGGTCCCGTCGCCGCGGGTCGATCCGACCATGAGGGCGCCCCGTTCGTAGCGGAGATTGACCGCCAGGCCGTCCAGCTTGGGTTCCACGGTGTAGCGGATGGGGGCATCCTTCTCCAGGAGCCGCCGGCAGCGCCGGTCGAACTCCCGGATCTCGTCGTCGGAAAAGGCATTGGCCAGGCTGAGCATGGCCGTGAGGTGGGCGACCGTGGCGAATTTCTCCAGGGGAGGGGCGCCGACGCGCTGGGTCGGCGAGTCTGGCGCGGCCAGGTCGGGAAACCGGGTTTCCAGCGACTGGAGCTCCCGCAGCAGGACGTCGTAGTCGGAATCCGGGATTTCCGGGGCGTCGAGCTGGTAGTACCGCCGGTTGTGGTGGAGAATGAGCCTGGTGAGATCCTCTATCCTGCGTTGCGCTTCTTCGCGATTCATTTCACAAGACGCAGATCGGGTTTCCCCTTGGCGGGGGGCTGGGGCTTTTCCTGGCCGGATTCGATCTTCCGGAGCATCTGTTCGTTGAAGATATGGTTCTTGGCGCGGACCGCATTGATGATGAAGAAGATGACGACCGCCTTTTCCCATTCCTTGGAAGGTTCGAAATGCTCCATCCTCTCCTTGTACCTGTCCAGAAGGGAGGTGAGGGAGGCCTCGTCGAGGCTGAGGATCTTCTCGGCCAGCCGGTTCAGAGAGGATTCGAGCATGGTTGACTCCTGACAGCGATATTGATCCATATCCTAAATGCGGCGGACGGGAAAGTCAAACCGAAACGAGGAGGCCCCGAAAAATCTTCAAGTCGCGCCCCCGAAAACCACCCCCCAGGGCAAACGGAGCCACCGCCCGAAACAGGAAAGGGCCGCCGGGCAGGACGCCGGCGGGACCCTCCGGAGGGAACCAGGAGGGAGGGGGCGGCCAAATAATCCTTGTCTTTTTGGGGTGCGTCGCTATAATCCAGCGGTTACTGAACCCGGGAGGCCGCTTGAAGATAGGGGTGATATCCGATACGCATCTCAAGGGGTGCGACGAACCGCTCAGGCGGCTCCTGGAGCGGCTCTTTCGGGACGTGGATTGGGTGTTGCACGCGGGGGACCTGGTCGACCTGTCCGTCCTGGAGCTCTTCGGCGGAAAGGAAGTCCGGGCCGTATACGGCAATTGCGATCCGCCGCCGGTCAGGCAGGCCCTTTCGGAAAGGCTGGTCGTCGAGGCCGAGGGGGTTCGTCTGGGACTGGTCCATGACCCGGACAGCGCCCTGGGGAGAGGGGGGCTGGAGCCGATGGGGCCGCTGGACTGCCTCGTCTTCGGGCACACCCACCGGCCGGTCAATGTCCGGAAGGACGGGGTCCTCTACTTCAACCCGGGCTCGGCGACGGACAACCGCTTTTCCCAGTCCAATTCGGTGGGGATCCTCCACGTTGGCAAGGGGGTCCGGGGAGAGATCATCGAGCTGCGGAACCATTGAGATCGCGGGAGGCCGGTCGATGGAAAGGATCTTTGCGCCATGGCGGATGGCCTATATCAAAGGGGAGAAGCCTGAGGGCTGCGTCCTGTGCCGGGATGCGCTTCGCGACGAGGGGCTGGTCGTCGGCGAGGGGGAGCGCTGCTTCGTCATGGTGAACCGCTATCCCTACACGGGGGGCCATCTGATGGTCGTTCCCTTCCGCCATGTGTCGATTTTGAGGGATCTTCGCCCCGACGAGAGGCTGGAACTCTTCGCCTTCGTGGATCTCTCGGTCCGCATGCTGACCGAGGCCATGAAGCCGGAGGGATTCAACATCGGCATGAACCTCGGCAAGGCGGCCGGCGCAGGGATCGACGACCATCTGCATATGCATGTCGTCCCCAGATGGGGCGGAGACACCAACTTCATGAGCGTGATCGGAGAAGTCCGCGTCATTCCTGAAGACGTGTCAGGGACCGCGGAGCAGCTCAGGACCATTTTCCAGAATCTTCAGCGGGAGGTCTGCCGGTGAAAGTCATTTATACCGTCATTTTAGCCTTGATCGTGATGTTCGTCATCACCTTTTCCCTGGAGAACACAGCCGACGTTCAGCTCAAGTACTACGATTACTTCCGAAGATCGCTGCCGACCTACATGCTGATCTTCATCGCCTTCCTGGCCGGGGTGATCTTTACGGGTTTCATGGGGATCGTGGAGCGTTTCCGCCTGACCCGGACGATCAATCGCCTGAACAAAACCATCCGCGACCTGCGCCGCGAGATGAAGGCGAACGACCGTTCTTCCTATGGCCAGGACGCCAGGGGGGGCGTTCCGGAACCGGAAAAAAACGAGATAAAATAGTTGGACAAGCCTTGTCGGTTGTGCTAGAAGCGCGCGTTTGATTTCGAGGTTCGGGCATGAAATTCGGCAATATTGAACCGGCATACCAGGCCTATGAGGGGGCAAAATTCGTCGTCATCCCCGTACCCTACGACCTGACATCGACCTACCAGTCCGGGTCCCGGCGCGGGCCTGGGGCGATCCTCGATGCGTCGGCCTATATGGAACTCTACGACGACGAGCTCAGGAAGGAGACCTTCCTGGCGGGCATCCATACCCTTTCCCCCCTGGAGGTGGACGCGAGCGGGCCTGCCGGGATGGTGGAGACGGTACGCAGGGCCGTGGCCGGTGTATTTGCCGATCGCAAGATTCCGGTGATGCTCGGAGGGGAGCACAGCATCACCTTCGGCGCCGTCCAGGCCGCGAAAGAGGCCTTCCCCGGGCTCACGGTCCTTCAGTTCGACGCCCATGCCGATCTGAGGGACGCCTACCAGGGGACGCCCTTCAGCCATGCCTCCGTGGCGCGGAGGATCACGGGGATCTGCCCGTTGGTCCAGGTGGGGATCCGGAGCCTGAGCATCGAGGAGGCCGAGTATCTTCCGACGGGGCCGGTCAAGAGCTACTCCGCGGATTTCCTCTTCGACCGAAAGGACGCCCTGGAAACGATATTCAGGGACCTGGAAGGGGATCTCTACCTGACCGTCGATCTGGATGTCCTCGATCCCGCCGTCATGCCTTCCACGGGAACCCCGGAGCCGGGAGGGATCGCATGGAGGGACCTGACCAGATTGATCCGGCTGGCGTCGGAACGCTGCCGGATCCGGGGATTCGACGTCGTGGAACTGGCCCCCATCCCCGGGATGGTGGCCCCGGATTTTCTCGCGGCCAAATTGATCTACCGGATCATGGGATATCTGACGGCGGGGTCCTGATCATTCAACGGGACAGGCCGCCTGCCGGGGCGGTGAAAAAAAGCAGCCGGTCCGGCCACTTTCCGGTTGAAGGAGAAGAGAATTGAGCGTCTATGTGCCCAGGAAGATGTTTTTCACCAAGGGGGTTGGGATTCACAAGGAGGAGCTCCATTCCTTCGAACTGGCGCTGAGGGATGCCGGCATAGAAAAGTGCAATCTGGTCCAGGTTTCGAGCATCATGCCCCCAGGCTGCACCGTGATCTCGCGGGCGAGGGGCCTCAAGGAGCTTCATGCGGGCGCCATCACCTATTGCGTCTTGAGCCGCTGCTGCAGCAATGAGCCGAGACGGCTTCTGGCCGCATCGGTCGGCTGCGCCATCCCCGCCGACAAGCGGACCTACGGCTACATCAGCGAACACCACTCCTTCGGCCAGACCCAGCGACAGGCGGGCGATTACGCGGAGGACCTTGCCGCGGCCATGCTGGCCTCGACCCTGGGCATCGATTTCGACATCGACGAGAGCTGGGATGAGAAAAAGGAGATCTTCAAGATCAGCGGAAAGATCGTCAGCACCCGGAACATCACCCAGTCCAGCATCGTCCAGGCGCACGGTTACACGACCGTCATCGCCGTCGCCGTCTTCGTGTTCTAGCCTCGCAGCCGATCGATCCATCAGGATGGCCCCCATGTCCTCCCGGGAGGGCATGGGGGCGGAAGGTCGTGGGTCGTTGCCGCGCGGGAAATAGACCTTGACAATTTGGGCCATCTGGTTTAAAAACTCTCCGTTGTTGCGGCTTCAAAGAACAGTGTCGCGGGGTGGAGCAGTCCGGTAGCTCGTTGGGCTCATAACCCAAAGGTCAGAGGTTCGAATCCTCTCCCCGCTACCAATAAAAATCAGGGGTTGGCAGGGGAATGCCTGCGGCCCCTTTTTTATGATCGGAGGAGGGGGTATGGCGGCTGAGGCGTTCGACAACGGGCGGTATCTTAAGGAGCAGACAGAGGCCATCCTCGAAAGGGTGGAACGGTTCGGCAACAAGCTCTATCTGGAATTCGGCGGCAAGCTCCTGTACGATTACCATGCCGCCCGCGTCCTGCCCGGTTACGAACCCAACGTCAAGATGAGGCTCCTCCAGGAGCTCAAGGACAAGGCCGACATCCTCCTGTGCATCTACGCCGGCGACATCGAACGCAAGAAGATCCGGGCCGATTTCGGGATCACCTACGACAGCGATGCGATGAAGCTGATCGACGACCTCCGCGACTGGGGGATCGACGTCCTGGGCGTCGTCATCACCCGGTTCGAAAACCAGCCCGCCGCGAAACTCTTCAAGAACAAGCTGGAACGAAGGAACATCCGGGTCTATACCCACCGCTTCACGAAGGGGTATCCGACGGACATCGACGCCATCGTCAGCGACGAGGGCTACGGCGCGAATGAATATATCCCCACCGAAAAGCCCCTGGTCATCGTGACCGGCCCCGGCCCCGGAAGCGGGAAACTGGCCACCTGTCTCTCCCAGCTCTATCACGACTACCGCCGGGGCGTGCCGTCCGGATACGCGAAATTCGAGACCTTCCCCATCGCCAATATCCCGCTCAAGCATCAGGTCAACGTGGCCTACGAGGCAGCGACCGCGGACATCCGGGACTTCAACCTCATCGACCCCTTCCATCTTGAGGCCTACGGCAAGACGGCCGTCAACTACAACCGCGACGTGGAGGTTTTCCCCGTCCTGCGCCGCATCCTCGAGAAGATTACGGGCCGGGAGTCACCCTATCGTTCTCCGACGGACATGGGGGTCAACCGGGTCGGCTATGCGATCGTCGACGACGAACTGGCCCGCAAGGCGGCCTGCGAGGAGATCATCCGCCGCTATTACCGGTACCGCTGCGAATATGCGATGGGTTTTGCGGACGTTGAAACAGTCCGGCGCGTGGAACTCTTCCTCAGGGACTTCGGCCTGAAACCGGAGACGAGACGGGTGGTTGGACCCGCCCATCAGGCCGCCAGGGACGCGCAGACGCTCGACAAGGGCAACGAGGGGATCTTCTGCGGGGCAGCCATCGAGCTGGTGGACGGGACGATCATCACGGGCAGCAACTCCCCGCTCCTCCACGCCGCATCGAGCCTGATCCTCCATGCGGTCAAGCACATGGCCGAGATCCCGGAGAAAATCAAACTCCTGCCCCCCAACATCACCGATTCCATCTCAAGCCTGAAAACAGAGGTCCTGAACGAGAAATCGGTGAGCCTCGACGTGGAGGAGACCCTGATCGCCCTGTCCATCAGCGCCGCGACCAACCCGGCGGCCCAATTGGCGATGGAGAAACTCAAGGACCTCCGCGGTTGCGAGGTTCACATGACCCACATTCCGACGCCCGGCGACGAAGCGGGCCTCCGCCGTCTCGGCGTGAACGTGACCAGCGATCCCAATTTCTCCACGAAGAGCCTCTTCGTGATCTGACCATCCATGTCAGATCCGGCCCGGTATGTCGGCAACATGCCGACATACCGGGCTGAATGATGCTCGGCATGAGGCAGCCTGTCCGGGCCGCCCGGGACTCGAACGGACCGGGAGATAGTCAGGACGGGCCTGCCGGGGGATCCTCGCCGAGCTCCCCGATCCATGCCCCGAGGGCCGCAAGGGCTCGGCGGGCGTAATGCTCCCCGCGGAATTTCTTGGGAATCCTGCCCTGCAGGGGCGGAAAGAGGCCGAAGGCGACGTTCATCGGCTGAAAGGTCTTCCTGTCCGCGTTCCGGAGGTGGCCGAGAAGGGCGCCGATGGCCGTTTCCGGCGGCGGCGGGACGAGCCGGAGCCCCGAGGCGAACCGGGCGGCGTTGATCCCCGCCAGGAGCCCCATCGAGGCCGATTCGACGTATCCCTCGACGCCCGTGATCTGCCCGGCGAAAAAGATGCGGGGATCGGACCGGAGCTGGAGCGTGGGGGACAGGAGAGAGGGGGCGTTCAGGAAGGTGTTCCGATGGACGCTCCCGTAACGGGCGAACTCGGCCTTTTCCAGGCCGGGGATCATCCTGAAGACGCGCTTCTGTTCGGGCCAGGTCAGTTTCGTCTGGAAGCCGACGATGTTGTAAAGGATCCCCTCGCGGTCCTCCATCCTCAACTGGACGACGGCATGGGGCTGGCGTCCCGTCCGCGGATCGATCAGTCCAACCGGTTTCATCGGGCCGTGGGCGAGGGTCTCGATCCCCCGCCGGGCGATCACCTCGACCGGGAGGCATCCCTCGAAGCACTTCATCTCCTCGAAGGCATGCAGGGGGACCTCGGCGGCCCCGCAGAGGGCCTTCCAGAAATCCTCGTAGGTCTTCGGATCCATCGGGCAGTTCAGGTAGTCGGCGGCGCCGTGGCCGTAACGGGAGGCCGCGAAGACCGCGGTCCGATCAATGGAGTCCCCCTCGATGATCGGCGAGATGGCGTCGTAGAAGTAAAGGGATTCGGCGCCGGTCAACCCGGCGATCGTCCCGGCGAAGGCGTCCGAGGTGAGCGGGCCGGTGGCGACGATCGCCAGGCCTTCCCGGGGGAGCGAAGTGGCCTCGGTGCGGAGGATGTCCAGGCCGGGACAGGCGCCGAGCCGCTCCTCGATGAATCGCGAAAAGGCGGTCCGGTCGACGGCCAGCGCCTTGCCGGCCGGAACGGCCGTGGCATCGGCCGCGGCCATGATCAGCGAACCCAGCCTGCGCATTTCCTCCTTCAGGAGCCCCACGGCGTTTTCCAGGGCGGCTGAACGGAGCGAGTTGCTGCAGACGAGCTCGGCCAGCCGCGGCGACCGGTGGGCCGGGGAGAAGCGCTCGGGCTTCATTTCCTGGATCCGCACGCGGTGTCCCCGGCGCAGAAGCTGCCATGCGGCTTCGCAGCCCGCAAGCCCCCCGCCGACGATGGTGATGGCCCCTTCGGTCATGCTCATGTCAGGGACCCTCCCCGCATCCCCATTCCGCCACCGGAAAGCCCTCCCGCGTCACCGGTTGCCGAGACGGTCCGGCTCGCGATCGAAAGCCACAGGTCCCGTCATTTCTTTTCCGCCGGGGCCTTGTACTTCATGATGTTGCGGCATTGCGGGTAGCCGGTGCATCCGAGGAACTTCCCGTATCGGCCGGTCTTGACGGCCATCGGCTTTCCGCATTTGTCGCAGGTGACGTCGGAAAGCTCCGGTGCGGCGGCCTCGGAAGCCGGGCGTCCGGAGCGGCCGGTCTTCACGATGTTCTTGCACTCGGGATATCCGGAGCAACCCAGGAAGGTGCCGAAACGCCCCCGCTTGACGACCATGGGGCGTCCGCACTGCTCGCAGACGACGGGCTCCGCCCCCTTCTCGTCGGTGGCCGCCGCGTCGGTGGCCGGGGTCCCGTCCGGTGCGAGGTTGATCGTGTGTTTGCACTCGGGGTATCCGGAGCAGCCGAGGAATTTCCCGAAGCGTCCCTGCCTGGCCAGCATCGGCTTGCCGCAGAGCGGGCAGGGGATGTCGGTCGTCTTCTCTTCCGCGCGGATCTCCCCTTTCTCGTCCTGGGTGAAGTTCTTGGTGTTCT
>CAYOGU010000132.1:0-9544 GCA_964403345.1 uncultured Syntrophus sp.
GGAGAGCTCTCCGGGGGGGAACAGCAACGGGTGGCCATCGCCAGGGCGCTCATCCTCGGACCGGAGCTCGTTCTGGCGGATGAACCCACAGGAAACCTTGACACGGAAACAGGAAAGAAGATAGAAGAGATCCTAGTCGACTTAAACAGGACCAAGCGGATAACGCTGATCGTAGTCACCCACAATCAGTCACTGGCCGAACGGATGTCACATTCCATCGGCCTGCGTGACGGAAGGATTGACAGCCGTGAATAAAAAAAGGTTATCAGCACGCATCGCTCCGTTTCTGTTTACGATTCTCTGTTGGCCGATCTGGGGACTTGCGGCGGAACCCGTCAGGACCCTTGCCCTCTTTCCCTTTGAGGTCCACAGCACCGCCCAGGAAGGCATCTCCGAACTCAGGGAGACGTTGTATCAGAAGGTGGCTGCGGAACTTCTGAAATCGAAGAACATCCGACTTGTCGAGAGAGAAAAAATCCAGGCCGCCCTCGCCGGGAAACGCCTGAATGACGCCCTGGCCCTCGAAGTGGGGCAACAGACCGGCGCTGCCTACGCCGTCACGGGAAGCCTGACCGAATTCGGGGAACGGATCAGCGTGGACGTGCGGCTGACCGATATCGCGGCGGCGAAGGTCCAGCCGGGCATATTCGTTCAGGGCAGGGGCAGGGAAAACCTGGGCGCCATCCTCGCCCAGCTCCGGATGGACATCCTGGCCCGGATCGCCACGGACCAGAAGATCGCCCGGATCGAATTCAAGGGGAATCGGAAGATTGAGGAGAGCGTCATCCGCCAGGCTGTGACCAGCGCGGCGGGGAATGTCTTCACCGACACGGACCTGTCCAACGACATCAAGGCCATCTTCAAGCAGGGCCACTTTGAGGATGTGACGGCCGAGGTGACCGACGCCCCCGAGGGGAAGGTGATCACCTTCACGGTCGTGGAAAAACCGACGATCACTGAGATCCGAATCAAGGGGAACAAGGCCGTCAAGCGGGACGATATCGAAACGGCGATGAGCGCCCGGGTCAAGCAGGTCGTCAACCAAGAAAGACTCGTGGCCGACATGGAGAAGATCAAGGCCCTCTACGACAGCAAGGGTTATTACAACGCCGAGATCCGACATAGCCTCGAAAGGGCCGGAGAGCGGGATGTCCATCTGGTGGTCGACATCGTGGAGAACGAGAAGCTTCTGATCCAACTCATCACCTTCGAGGGAAACCGTTCCTTCACAGCGAAGGAACTGAAGAACATGATGACCACCAACGAAAAAGGTCTCTTCCACTTCTTCACCGATTCCGGCGTCCTCAAGAAGGAGCAGCTCAAACAGGATGTGGGCAAGCTCAACGCCTTCTATATGAACAACGGGTTCATCAACGCCAAGGTCGGCGAACCCGAGATCACCTATGACCGGAACGGAATCAACGTCAAGATCCCCATCTCGGAGGGGAAACAGTTCCGCGTGGGGAAGGTGGAGATCTTCGGGGACGAGCTCAAGACCCCCCGGGCGGATCTCTATGCGAAACTCCAGATCACCAAGAAGGATTTCTACGACCGGGAAGCGGTCCTGAAGGACATGGACTATCTGACCCAGGCATGCAACGACGAAGGTTACGCCAATGCCGACGTCGTCCCACGGACCGTGCCGCAGGAAAAGACCCAGACAATCGACGTCACTTACGAGATCAGCAAGGCCAAGTTGGTCTATTTCAACCGGATCAGCGTCTCCGGCAACAACAAGACCCGCGACAAGGTCATCCGCCGGGAACTCTCCTTCGTGGAAGGGGATCTCTACAGCCGGACCAAGCTCAAGGACAGCTACATGGCCTTGAACCGGCTGCGTTACTTCGAGGAGATCGACTTCCAGAGCGAGAAGGGACCCAATGAATCCCTGACCGACGTGAACATCCGCGTCAAGGAAAAGACGACGGGCATGTTCAGTGTCGGTGCTGGGTACAGTGCCACGGATAACGCCATCATCACGGGCTCGATCTCCCAGCAGAACCTCTTCGGCCGGGGCCAGACGCTGACCCTCAAGGCCAGCCTAAGTGGCAGCAGCACCCTCTACCAGCTCTCCTTCCTGGAACCGTGGCTTTTCGACATGCCCCTCTCGAGCAAGTCAGACCTCTGGAACACCTCCAGAGACTACGACACCTACAATCTGAAGAGCCAGGGCTTCTCAACGATGCTGGGCTATCCCCTCTGGGAGCGTGTAAACGGCTACGTCGAGTACCGGCTGTCGATTAATAATGTCCGTGATGTCTCGGACGATGCCTCAACCTATATCAAAAGACAGGCAGGAAAGACGACGACCAGCGGCGTCACCCTCACATTGGCCCGGGATACCACGGACGACACCTTTTTCCCATCCACCGGTTCAAAGAACAGCGTTTCGACAGAGTACACGGGTGGCCCGTTCCTGGGCGACGTGAGCTATACCAGATACGGGGCCAGTTCCGCCTGGTTTTTCCCGCTCCCCCTCGATACGGTCTTCGGCGTCCGGGGAAAGATCGGCTATATGTACGGCAACGAGGGGAAGGAGGTTCCCGTCTACGAGCGGTACTATGTCGGCGGAATTAACTCGTTGCGGGGTCTGAGGGATGTAGGCCCCAAGGATCCCGACACGGGAGACGTCATCGGCGGACTGACAATGCTCCTCTTCAATTCCGAGTACATTTTCCCCCTCGTCAAGAAAGCCGGGCTGAAGGGTCTGGTCTTCTTCGATACGGGCAATACCTGGGAGAGCGGCTATCATCTCGGCGACATGCGAAAAACCGCCGGCTTGGGGGTGAGATGGTACTCACCGATCGGCCCCCTGCGCCTGGAGTGGGGCTATGTCCTCGACCGGAAGGACGACGAAGCGGCCAGCCGCTGGGAATTCACCATCGGGATGTTCATGTAGCAGGAGGAGAAAATCAAATTCCTTCGCGCTCAAGACATTTTTATCCCCGTGCCTCCTCGCTGCGGGGGCATGGGCCCCCGAAAAGAACCCGACTCGCAGCGCCCCGGGATTCGACTTTTCCGGGGAATATGGTTTATTCAACGGAAGGCCCCCAGAGGCTTTCGTAACGGATGGAAAACTATCTATGTTTAGGGAAAGGGATTGCAAAATGAAGAAACAAGGTTTGATCGTTGCCGGTGTGGTGATCATGGCCCTGGTCCTTACAGGATCGTTGGCGGCAGCGGCCGAAAAGACGGGGTTTGTGGATATCCGGGAGGTCATGCTCTCCTCAACCGCTGGCAAGAGGGCGGCCGAAGATTTCAAGAAGGCCTTCGAGAAAAACAAGACCGCCATCCAGGAACGGGAAGCCGAACTGAAGAAACTCAAGGACGAATTGGAGAAACAGCGGCCGCTTCTGAAGGAAGAAGTCATGAAGGACAAGGAGACGGCCTATCAGAAGAAGTTCCGCGATTATCAACTCCTGGTGAAAGATTCCAACGAGGAATTACAGGCCAAGGATCAGGATCTTTCCAAGAAGATGATCCCGGAGATCCTCAAACTGGTCCAGACCATCGGAGATAAGGAAAAGTACAGCATGATCATCGACATCAGCCAGATCCCCCTGGCCTACTATGCGAAGGAAAACGACCTGACCAAAAGGGTGATCGAGGAGTTCAACAAGACCTACAAACCCAAGAAGTGACAGGAACGGGGCGTTGAAGAAGACTCTCAGGGAGATCGCCGCTCTTCTCGGCGGTGAGGTCAGCGGCGACGGCGGGATCGTCATCGAACGGATCCGGGGGATCGAAGAGGCAGGCGCAGGGGACATGACCTTCCTGGCGAATCCCAAATACCGGAGAAACCTGGAGACCACGGCGGCCAGTGCAATTCTTGTCGCCAAGGGCACGACCTGCGAGGGCAAGAACCTCCTGTTCGTTGAAGACCCATATCGCGCGCTGGGCCGGCTGCTCGCCCTCTTCTATCCCGAGGAAGAGGAGACGGCGGGAATCCGGGATCATGTCTCCATCGACGCAGGGGCCGATGTCTCGCCTGAAGCCGCAGTTTATCCAGGCGTCCATATTGGTCAAGGGGCGCGCGTGGAGGCCAGGGCTGTCCTCTACCCCGGGGTCTTCATCGGCCGGAATGCCGTCATCGGGGAGGGATCTATCCTCTACCCCAACGTGACCGTCTATCGGCGTTGCCTGATCGGTAAGCGGGTGGTCCTCCACGCCGGCGTCGTCGTCGGAAGCGACGGCTTCGGATTTGCCGTGCCCGGACAGGAGAACCAGAAGATCCCCCAGGTCGGCTACGTCCAGATCGACGATGACGTGGAAATCGGGGCCAACACGACCATCGACCGCGGCACGCTCGGCAGGACCTGGATCCAGCGGGGCGTGAAGATCGACAACCTCGTCCAAATCGCCCACAACGTGGTGATCGGCGAGCGGTCGGTGATCGTCGCCCAGGTCGGCATTTCGGGAAGCACGAAACTGGGCCGAGGAGTCATCATCGGTGGTCAGGCAGGGCTTGTGGGCCACATCCAACTCGGAGACCATGTCATGGTGGCCGCCCGTGCCGGCGTCCATAAGGACATCCCCCCGAACCAGATCGTGGCCGGCGCGCCTCACAAGCCCCATCGTGAATGGCTGAAGCTGGAGGCCACGCTTTCAAAACTTCCGGAGATGCGGGAAACCCTTGCCGCCCTGCAGCGTCGGATTGCGGCCCTAGAAGAGAAAAAATAAATCGGCGTCAAACCGTTGAAGGAGTTTTCATGAACATCCACCCCACCGCGATCATCTCCCCCGAAGCCACGCTGGCCGAAGGGGTCGAGATCGGGCCTTACAGCATCATCGGACCCGATTGCCATATCGGGAAAAACACCGTGATCGGTTCCCATGTGGTCATCGAGGCCCAGACCGACATCGGCGAGGGATGCCGGATCTCCCAGTTCGCCTCCCTCGGCGGCGCTCCGCAGGATCTCAAGTTCAAGGGCGAAAAGACACGCGTCGTCATCGGGAACCACAACACCATCCGGGAATATGTCACGATCAACCGGGCCACGGCTGCTGACATCGGAGTCACCGTTCTCGGCGACCACAATCTGCTGATGGCCTACTGTCATGTCGCTCACAACTGTAAGCTGGGCAACCACATCGTCATGGCCAACGCGGCGAATCTCGCCGGCCATATCCATGTGGAGGATTATGCCATCATCGGTGGCATGACGGGCATCCACCAGTTCACCCGGATCGGTGCCCACTGCATCATCGGTGGCGCCTCCGCTGTCGCCAAGGACATCCCGCCCTATGTCACGGCCTCCGGCAACTTCGCCAAGCTCTATGGCCTCAACTTGATCGGCCTGAAGAGGCGGGGCTTTGCCGAAGAGACGATCCAGGCCCTTCGCAAGGCCTATCGGATCGTCTTCCGTTCCGCGATGCTCCTGTCCGCAGCAATCCAGAAAGTCGAGCAGGAGGTGGAAGACCTGCCCGAAGTCCGGCATTTCCTGAGTTTCATCAAAAAATCCGAACGGGGGATCTGCCGGTAGAAGGAGATATGAAAGAACTCAGAATCGGTGTGGTGGGGATCGGCCATCTCGGCAATTACCACCTGCAAAAGTATCAGAAGATACCGGGTTGCCGGATCGTGGGGGTTACTGACGCGGTCCCGGAGCGAGCCGGCAAGGCAGCCGAGCTTTACGGTTGCCGGGCCGTGGATTGCCGCGAACTGGCCACCCTGGCGGACGCGGTTTCCATCGCCGTCCCGACCGGGGCCCACCACGAGACGGCGTCTCTCTTCCTCAGGGCCGGCGTGGACGTCCTCTTGGAAAAACCGATCGCCGCCACCCTGGCCGAGGCCGACGAATTGATCGCCCTCGCCGATGCAAAGGGGCTGATCCTCCAGATCGGTTTTGTCGAACGGTTCAACCCGGCCATTGCCGCTCTCCACGCCGTGATGGGTCACCCCCTGTTCATCGAATCCCACCGTCTGCACCCCTTTTTCGAACGGGGAACGGACGTGGACGTCATCCTCGATCTGATGGTTCATGACCTGGACATCCTCCTCCATTTCGTTCGTTCCCCCGTTGAATCGGTCGATGCAGTGGGGGTATCGGTTCTCTCGGAGAAGGTGGATATTGCCAATGCCCGCCTGAGATTCGCCAGCGGCTGCGTCGCGAACATCACCGCGAGTCGGGTCACTGGAAAGACCCTGCAGAAGATCCGTTTCTTCGGTATCGAGGGATACCATGCCGTGGACTACCAGAAACGGAAGCTCGTCTCCCTGGGGCGGAAAAGCAACACCGACGGACAAGTGACGATCATGGAAAACCCTGTGGAAATCAAGGAACAGGATCCGCTGGAAGCGGAGATCCGTGCCTTTGTTCAGGCCGTGGCCAACCGAACGGCGCCCCCGGTGTCGGGACGGGAAGGCCGCGACGCTCTGGAACTGGCGCTGAGGATCAACGCCGCGATCGACAAAAACCGGATCCGGGTGCCGTTGGACACCCTCGCGGCGTCTTCGATGGCCACCCCGCCTTTCCTCAACGGATCCACGGTGGGCCGGGTGGGGCCGTGAAGAGCCGGAAAGTCATGATCGTTGCCGGGGAGGCGTCGGGCGACCTCCACGGCGGAAACCTCGTGCGGGCCATGCACCGTCTGGATCCCGATCTTTCCTTCTACGGTGTGGGGGGAAGAAAGATGAAAGGGGCGGGGGTGGAACTGATGGCCGATGCCGCCGACATGGCCGTCGTGGGGCTTAGCGAGGTGATCCGCAAACTCTGGACGATCCTCGGGGTCATGCACCGGCTGAAGCAATCTCTCGCCCAGGCATCGCCCGATCTGGCCATCCTCATCGACTACCCGGACTTCAACCTCCCCCTCGCCCGCGCCGCCAGGAAGCGCGGAATCAAGGTCCTCTACTACATCAGCCCCCAGGTGTGGGCCTGGCGGAAGGGACGAATCAAGACCATCCGGAACTCGGTGGATCGGATGGCCGTCATCCTCCCCTTCGAGGAAGCCTTCTATCGGGAGGCCGGCGTGAACGTCACCTTTGTCGGGCACCCGCTTCTGGACGAAGTGAAGAGGCGATACGCGCGGCCCGAGGCCCTGAAGCGCTTCGGCCTCAAGGACGAGGCCATTACGGTGGCCATCCTGCCCGGCAGCCGTCCGTCCGAGGTGGCGCGGCTCCTGCCGGAGATGCTCGGGGCCTGTCGGATTCTGATGGAGAAACTTTCCCCGTTGCAATTCGTCCTGCCCCTGGCCGGAACGCTGGATCCGAATCTTGTCCGGGATATGCTACGGCAGTTTCCCGGCAGGGTCAACGTCATCCAAGACGAGATCTACGATGTGGTCGGTGTGTCGGATGTGGCGATCGTCGCCTCGGGAACGGCCACTCTGGAGACCGCCCTTCTGGAGACCCCGATGGTCGTCGTTTACAGGCTTTCCGGGTTTTCCTACGCCATCGGCCGAACGTTCGTCCACGTGGACCACATCGCCCTGGCCAACATCATCGGCGGCAGGCCCATCGTTCCCGAACTGATCCAGAACGAGGCCACTCCGGAGAGGATCGCCGCCGAGGTCAGGGAGCTCATCGTCCAGAAGCAAAAGGCGCGGGAGATGAAAGCCGCGCTGGCCCGGATCCGGGAAAAACTGGGAACGCCGGGGGCCTCGGACAGGGCGGCGAGGCTTGCCTGCGAAATGCTGGGAAACAGGGCCAATTGAAAAGGCCCTCGAAATCTCTGCGTCCCTGACAAGGAAAAAGCAACCAGGAAAGAGGAGCGGAAACTTGGACATCTTCAAACGGCTGTTGAGACTGGCCAAGCCTCATGCGGCCAAATTCTTGACCGCCATGACCTGTATGATCGTCGTCGGGGCAACCACGTCGGCCCTCGCCTTTCTGGTCAAACCGGCCCTCGATGAAATTTTCCTGAAGCAAAACGCCGAAATGCTCAAGTGGATCCCTCTGGCGGTCATCGGACTCTACCTCCTGAAGGGGGGATGCAACTATCTCCAGACGGTCCTGATGAATTTTATCGGTCAGCGGATTGTCGCCGATCTCAGGGAGAACCTCTACCGGACGATCCAAACCCAGTCCCTGTCCTTCTTCACAAAGAACCCGACGGGGATCCTTATGTCCAGGATCACCAACGACGTGACCTATGTCCAAGGCGCCGTCTCCGAGGCCGTCACGGCCTTGCTCAAGGACACCTCCACCCTGGTTTGCCTCGTTTTCGTCATCTTCTACCGGGATTGGCAGCTGGCCATCATCGCCATGCTGATTTTCCCCATCGCCGTCTACCCGATCGCCAAATTTGGCCAGAAGATGCGCCAGATCGCCCGGCGGACCCAGGTGACCGTGGGCAGCCTCACCACGCTCCTGCAGGAGACGATCTCGGGGACCCGGATCGTCAAGGCCTTTTCCATGGAGGAGTATGAGAACAGGCGGTTTTCAGGGGAAAACGAACGCCTATTCCGTCTGAACCTCAAGGCCGTTTCGATCAACGCCGTCTCCAGCCCCCTCATGGAATTCCTCGGAGGCCTCGGCATCGCGGCAATCATCTTCTACGGCGGTTACCAGGTGATTCACGGCCATTCGACGCCGGGGACCTTCTTCTCCTTCCTGGCAGCGCTCATCATGCTCTACGAGCCGGTCAAGCGCCTGACGAACGTGAATAACACGATCCAGCAGGGAATCGCCGGGGCCGAGAGGGTCTTCGCCATCATCGACCTCACGCCCGAAATCCGGAATCGTCCTGATGCTGTCCTCCTCCCCCGGATCGAAAGGGAAATCGCCATCCGGAACGTCACCTTCCGCTACGAAGAGGCGCCGGTCCTCAAGAACGTCAACCTCACAATCCGGGCCGGCGAGGTGGTCGCCTTCGTCGGGATAAGCGGCGGGGGCAAGACGACCCTCGTGAACCTCATCCCCCGCTTCTACGACGTGGTCGAGGGGCAGATCCTGATCGACGGCCACGATATCCGCAGCGTCACCGTCGAGTCCCTGAGGGGACAGATTGCGATTGTGACCCAGCAGACGATCCTCTTCAACGACACGGTGAGGAACAACATCGCTTACGGCGACATTGCCAGGACCGAGGAAGAGATCATGGCCGCAGCCAGGGCCGCCAACGCCCACGATTTCATCATGCGCCTGCCGATGGGCTACGACACGCTCATCGGCGAGCAGGGGACGAAGCTCTCCGGCGGTGAACGGCAGCGGATCTCCATCGCCCGCGCCCTGCTCAAGGACGCTCCGATCCTGATCCTCGATGAGGCGACCTCGTCCCTGGATTCGGAAGCGGAGATCGAGGTCCAGGACGCCCTGGAGAACCTCATGAAGGGCCGGACGACGCTGGTCATCGCCCATCGCCTCTCCACGATCCGCAACGCCGACCGGATCTTCGTCCTGGTCAACGGGGAGATCATCGAGGAGGGGACCCACGAGTATCTCCTGTCCTGCCAGGGGGAATACTGCCGCCTCTACAACATGCAGTTCAAGGAGAGCGGACGGGACAACAGCGGGAAGACCGAAAACGGATAACCCTTCCTTCTGCCGCCGAAGGGCGCCCCCATACCGAGACTGCCCGGAAAGGGGAAAGGGAAAGTTGGA
>CAYOGU010000133.1:0-9509 GCA_964403345.1 uncultured Syntrophus sp.
TCGGGCAGGCCGTCCGCGCCGAAGGGGGACCGGAAGGGGGCCTGGAAAACGGCCTGGTCGGCGGCCTGGTCGGAAAGACCCTGAGGTCCCTGGCGTCCATGGGATACATCGGCCTGGACCGCCGGCCGGACGGCGTCCGGTGGTACTGGCGGCACAACCGGCACGTCGACCGCTTCCCGTCCGGATCGTGACCGGGCCATCCGCAAATCTTCGTACAAACCCTTTCGCGACGGAACTTCGGTCAAACCGCCCCGATTTCTCCCATCAGCGTTGCGCCTTTGCGGCTGCCGCAACGTTGTCCGGATAGGGGATCAGGATGCTCAGGAAGAACCCCAGGATCGGCAACACGGCAATCGACTGCAGGGCAAATGGAACGCCGAAACGATCGGCCAGGACGCCCAGCAGCGTGACGCAGATTCCCCCTGCACCGACGGCGAATCCCACGGTCAATCCCGATGCGACACCGAGATGGCGGGGCATCAGATGCTGCGCCATGACGATGGTTACGGAAAACGTTGAAACGACGACAAAGCCGAGGAGGCCGAGTACAATAAACAGAAGAACACCGTTCACGGCGAATATCAAGGGGAATATCAGGGAAGAGAGGAACATGGACCCCACCAGAAACCTCTTGTGGCCCCACCGGTCCGCGACGGGCGCCCCAGCCAGTGTTCCCACCGCCCCGCCCAGGAGGAACAGTGTCACAAGCTTGCCGGCATACAACGCGTCTCCGTGCAGATAATTGATGTAATAAAACGGAATGTAGCTGAGCAGGCCCATTTGAGTCCACGATCTGGCTATCACGACAGCGATGATCAGGGACAGCGGAAGCCATTTGGTTTGCACCGGTTCATCCGTTTGAGCCTTTCTCCTTTGCTCGGCCGGAATCTCCGCCGGATGCGAGATCGCACGCCATGAAAACACGATGAGCACCGTGAAGCAGAGGGACGGAAGGATGATGATCGGCATGGCGTTCGGGCTTAAATACTGGATGATCGAGATGGCCAGCAACGGGCCGATTGCAAATCCGAGGTTTCCTCCCACGGAGAAAATCGCAACTCCGGTGGCTCGCCTGGCTCCTGTGAAAAAGTGGGCTGTCTTGAAGCCTTCGGGATGGTACGAGGCGGCTCCGAGACCGCTGACAACCACCAAAGCAAGAATCCATTCGTATTGGTCCGACACAAAGAGAAAGGAGAAGCCGAGACCCGCCACGAGACACCCCAGAGGGAGGAGCAAGGGCTTTTTCCCCCGGTCGGAGAAAAAGCCGAAGACGGGCTGAACGAGAGAGGAAGTAAAATTCGCCGCCATCAGGATCACGCCGGTCATCGCATAGGAAAGCGAGAGACGGTCCTTCAGGAACGGCAGCACGGCGGGAAGGGCGCCCTGATAAATATCGGTGATCAGGTGGCCGAGTGAAAGAAGCAGGAGCATCCTCGGCTTGAATGGGTTCGTTTCGTTGGGAACAGACTCTCCCGTCGGCATCTTTCGCTTGACTCCCTTCCAAAAAAGATGCTGTAAGATATGAGCAATTACTCGCGTACGCAACTCGCATTCGGATTTGCCTATGAAGCCCCCTTTGAAACCAAGAAAAACGCCGACGCAGACGCGATCGCGGGACATGGTGGAGATCATTCTGGAAACCACGGCTCGCATTTTGGCGATGCGGGGCTACGCGGGGACCAACACGAACCTGATCGCGAAGATGGCGGGCGTCAGCGTCGGATCGATCTACCAATACTTTCCCAACAAGGATTCGTTGATCGCCGCGCTTCACCGGCGACATGCCTTGAAAATGAGGGAGATGATGATTTCGGTGCTCTCCGGATCGAGGAAATCGACCCTGAGGCAAGCCATGGAGGCCCTGGTCGGCGCCCTGCTCGACGCCCATTCGGTCGAGGCGCAGCTGCACAAAGTCCTGGAATTGGAGTTTCCCTTATATTTGAAAAAAGGCGACAGATCCTCCGATGAGGACATTGCCGGCTGCCTAAGGGAAATCCTTGAGAGTCACAGAAGAGAAATAACGCAGCCCGATCTGGATCTTGCAGCGCACGTCGTTCTCCTGATGGTCAGATCCTTTGTCCATCATGCCGTCCTGGATCTGGCTCCCCGTTTCAGGCGATCCGAGATTGAGAAGGCCATTTCCCGGGCAGTCATGGGGTATCTCACATGGGCGGCTGCAGAAAGCGATCGATCAGCCGGTTGATGGTCCTTCCCTGTTGCCGGGGGCAGGCCGACGGAACGCCCGCTGGGCTGGACCGCTCTCAGCGATGGAGCTTCGTCCAGTGCCGCTGCGCCTGCCCGGATGGGCGGCCGTGGGGGACCCTCTGGAGGATCCCCAGGGTGCCGGTCATGGGATGCTCCGTGAAAAGGCCGGAGGCCAGGGCCAGCTCGTAGATGCAGCGGGGCGCCTGCCCGCCCTTGGACGGGTCGGGGAAGATGTCGTGGATCAGGAGGTAGCCCCCGGGCATCAGGTGGGGGACCCAACTGCTGTAGTCGGCAAAGGCCGCCTCGAAGGTGTGGCCGCCGTCGATGAAGACGAGGCCGAGCGGCGTGGCCCAGTAACGGGCCACCGTCAAGGAACGGGCGACGATGGGAACGACCGTCTCCTCCAGGGAAAGCTCGGAAAGCACCCTGCGGAAATGGGGGAGGGTGTCGATCCGGCCCGTGGCCGGGTCCAGGAGCTCCGGGTCGTGGTATTCCTGGCCGGGCTGCTGCTCCTCCGATCCCCGGTGGTGGTCGATGGAAAAGAGCACCCCTCCGGACTCGCGGCACCCCGACCCCAGGTAGGCCGACGAGCGGCCGCAGTAGCTGCCGATTTCGAGGCAGGGTCCCAGGAGCGCCGCCTCTTTCGCAAGATCATGCAGCCTGGCCGCCTCGTCCTCGGCAATGAACCCCTTGAGTTTCCGCGAATGCAGTTCGCCGATATTCATCGTTTCGCGCGCGCGACATCCTCCCTGGCGGCTGTTATCAGCGCGGGGTCGCCTTCCTCCAGCGCAGCCTCCAGATAAGCGGCCATGTCCTCCTCCGTCTTCAGAGGTTCCGCAGCGTCCCAGGGTCGGGTTTTTGTCTTCTTTTTCATCCGGTTTGCCTTTTGAAGGCGGTGAGTCGCTCAAATCCATCCCCATGACACAAGCCGGGGCAACGCCATGGCGACAGGACGAACGGAGTCACCGGCCTGCGGAGGGGCTGGCGCGCAGCCCCCGCGCAGTGTCGGCAGGATTATAGAAGCGCTTACCGGTCCGTCAGCGCGGCGACCCCGGGCAGGACCTTGCCTTCGAGATATTCGAGGCTGGCGCCGCCGCCTGTCGAGATGTGCGTCATCTTGTCCGCCACGCCGAATTTCGCCATGGCGGCCGCCGTGTCGCCCCCGCCGATGATGGAGGTGCACTTGAACGACGCGATCCCCCGGGCGAGCTCCTTTGTCCCGTTGCTGAACGGGTCCATCTCGAAGATCCCCATCGGGCCGTTCCACAGGACCGTCTTGGCGGACTCCAGCTTCTTCAGGTAAAGCCCGATCGTTTTCGGGCCGATATCGACCCCGATCATCCCGTCGGGGATGGCGTCCCCCGCGGCCGTGGGCTTGGCGTCGGCCGCGACATGGTCCGCCACCAGATGGTCCACCGGCAGGAGGATCTCCTTGCCCAGTTTCCCGGCCTGCTCCAGGAGCGATTTCGACAGATCCACCTTGTCCTTTTCCAGCTTGGAGTTTCCGATCGCCTTGCCCTGCGCCTTCAGGAAGGTATAGGCCATCCCGCCGCCGATGACGATCGCGTCGCATTTCGGCAGGAGGTTGCCGATGACGCCGATCTTGTCGGAAACCTTCGCCCCGCCCAGGATGACCATGAAGGGCTTCTTGGGGGTTTCCACCGCGGAACCCAGGTACTGGATTTCCTTTTCGAGCAGCAGCCCCGCGGCCGAGGTCAGGTAGCGGGTCACCCCCTCGGTGGAGGCATGGGCGCGGTGGGCGGTCCCGAAGGCGTCGTTGACGAAAAGGTCGGCCAGGGAGGCGAGTTCCTTGGCGAAGGCGGGGTCGTTGGCCTCCTCCTCGGCGTGGAATCTCAGGTTTTCGAGGAGGACGACCTGGACAGGGGACCCGGCCAGTTCCTTTTTCACGGAATCGCCGACGCAGTCGTTCAGGAACAGGACGTCCCGGCCCAAAAGCTCCTTAAGGCGCCCGGCCACGGGTTTCATGCTGTACTTGGCATTGGGCTTTCCGTCCGGCCTTCCCAGGTGGCTGGCCAGGATAAGCCGTTTCACCCCTTTGCCCAGGATGAATTCGAGGGTGGGGAGGGTCGCACGGATCCTCGTGTCGTCCGTGATATGCTGGGTTGCGTCCAGGGGGACGTTGAAATCCGCACGGAGCAGGATCGTCTTGCCCTGGATCGGGATATCCCGCAAGGTCATCTTTGCCATTTCGCTCCTACCTCCTTCTTAATAAGGTGATCGGTCAAAAGACCGCATGGTCACGGGGGCCGGCGGTGATGCAGCATCCGAAGGATTTATCGGGATACCTATAGCACCATCGCCCGGGATAAATCAATCCGGGGACTTAAAACAAAAAAACCCCTTGACCCTCTCCATATGTGGTAGTATTAGTACTATCGACCACAATATGTAGCGTTCCGGTTGTATTTCCTTTAAAGGATTAACCCTAACCAGACCTGAGGAGCGTTCATGCATTCAAAGATCAAGAAGCGGGATGGCCGTTTGGTGAAGTTCAATGCAGACAAGATCACCAATGCCATCGCCAAGGCAGGGGCGGCCACAGGGGAATTCGATCTCTCGGTTGCGAAAATGCTCACCATCCGCGTCCTCAATCTGGCCGAGAAGATCTTCGACAGCCGGATCGTCACGGTGGAGGAGATTCAGGACATCGTGGAAGAGGTGGTCCTGACCTCCCCCTATCGCAAGACCGCCAAGGCCTACATCATCTACCGGGACCAGCATGCGCGGTTGAGGGAAATCGCCAACCGGATGGAGGTCGACCTGGTCGACCAGTACATCAAAAAGATGGACTGGAAAATCAACGAAAACAGCAATATGGATTATTCCCTCCAGGGATTGAACAATTACATCTCCTCGGAGGTCAGCAAGGTGTACTGGCTCAACGAGATCTACTCGCCGGAGATCCGCAAGGCCCATGCGGACGGGGATTTCCACATCCACGACCTGAGCCTCCTGTCGGTGTACTGCGTGGGGTGGGACCTCTACGACCTCCTGCTCCAGGGATTCAAGGGCGTATCGGGGAAGGTCGAGAGCCGCCCGGCGAAGCACCTCAGGAGCGCCCTCGGCCAGGTGGTCAACTTCTTCTATACCCTCCAGGGCGAGGCCGCCGGCGCCCAGGCCTTTTCCAATTTCGACACCCTGCTGGCCCCGTTCATCCGGTACGACAAGCTGACCTACCAGGAGATCCGCCAGGCCCTGCAGGAATTCATCTTCAACATCAACGTCCCGACCCGGGTCGGTTTCCAGACGCCCTTCACCAACGTGACCCTCGACATGACCATCCCCCGCTATTACGCGGACCGGAACGTCGTCATCGGCGGGGTGCCGCAGAAGGAGACCTACGGGGATTTCCAGGAGGAGATGAACCTCTTCAACAAGGCCTTCCTCCAGGTGATGGCCGACGGCGACGCCAAAGGGCGGGTGTTCACGTTCCCCATCCCGACCTACAGCATCACGAGGGATTTCCACTGGGACGACCCGAAGCTCGAGGCCCTCTGGGAGATGACGGCCAAGTACGGCGTCCCCTATTTCTCGAACTTCATCAATTCGGACATGAATCCCGAGGACGCCCGGAGCATGTGCTGCCGCCTGCGCATCGACAACCGCGAGCTGCAGAAGCGGGGAGGGGGGCTGTTCGGGTCGAACCCCCTGACGGGCTCCATCGGGGTCATCACGATCAACATGCCCAGGATCGGCTACCTGGCCGACTCGGAGAAGAAATTCATCGAACGCCTGGACCGGCTGATGGTCACGGCCAAGGACAGCCTCGAAATCAAGCGGAAAGTCCTGGAGAAGTTCACCGACGGGAACCTCTATCCCTACACCCGGTACTACCTGCGCGACGTGAAGAAGCGGTTCGGCGAGTACTGGAAGAACCACTTCTCCACCATCGGCCTGGTGGGGATGAACGAGGCCTGCCTCAACCTCCTCGGGGAGACGATCGCCACGCCCAGGGGCCAGAAGTTCGCCAAGAAGGTCCTCGACTTCATGAGGAACAGGCTCCTGGTCTTCCAGAAGGAGACGGGAAACAACTACAACCTGGAATCCACGCCGGCGGAGGGAACGTCGTACCGGCTGGCCAAGATGGACAAGGAGATGTATCCCGACATCGTCTGCGCGAACGAGGAGAAGTGCCGCCAGGGAAAGGCGGAGCCCTTCTACACGAACTCCACGCAGCTTCCCGTCAATTACACGGACGACGTGTTCGAGGCCCTGGACCTGCAGGACGACATCCAGGCCAAGTACACCGGGGGGACGGTCTTCCACACCTATGCCGGGGAAAGGGTTCCGGACCCCGTGGCCGTCAAGGCCCTGGTCAGGAAGATCTGCGAGAACTACCACCTTCCCTATCTCACCTTCACGCCGACCTTCAGCGTCTGCCCGTCCCACGGATACCTCAGCGGGGAGGTCGAAACCTGCCCGACCTGCCATGAGGAATGCGAGGTCTATTCCCGGGTCGTCGGTTACCTCCGGCCGGTCAAGCAGTGGAACAAGGGCAAGCAGGAGGAATTCGGGATGAGAAAGGTGTACGGCTTCTGAAGATGAAGATCGGCGGTTTCCAGAAGGTGTCGCTCATCGATTACCCGGGGAAGCTGTCCGCGGTCCTGTTCACCCAGGGATGCAACCTGCGCTGCCCTTTCTGCCACAACCCCGAGCTGGTCGATCCGGACCGGTACGGCCCCCTGATCCCCGGGGAGGAGATCCTGGCCTTCCTGGAGAAGCGGCGGGGGAAGCTGGACGCCCTGACCGTCACGGGCGGCGAGCCGATGCTCCAGAAGGATCTGGCGGGGTTCCTGGGTTCGGTGAAAAAAATGGGATACCGGGTCAAGCTGGACACCAACGGGACGCTGCCGGACGGCCTCGTCCTGCTGCTGCGGGCCGGGCTGCTCGATTACATCGCCATGGACATCAAGGGTCCCCTGAAGGCATACGCCCGGATCGCCGCCTCGAAGGTGGACGCCGAAAAGATCCGGCAAAGCATCGGGATCATCCAGGCGTCGGGACTGCCGCACGAGTTCAGGACCACCGTGGTCCGCGCGCAGCTCTCGCCGCGGGACCTGGCGGCCGTGGCGGCGCTGCTCGGCAAGACCGACCGGTACGTCCTGCAGCCCTTCGTTCCCAGCAAGACCCTGGACGGCGCCTTCGGCTCGGAAGATTCCTATTCCCCGGAGGAGTTCGCGAAGATCCGCGACGCCCTGGCCAGGAAGGGACTGGACGTCCATCTCCGCCTGTCCGCGTGAACCCGGCGCCGGCCCTGCCGACCCTTGAATCCCCGCTTCCATTTCCCCCCATCCATCCCGCCGAACGCCGGCCGCAGTCCCCATGAACGGACCCGAAGCCGCGAGGGGCAGCGTCCTGGCTTGCCCCGTGTCGGATGGATTTCCGGCGCGGGGTTACCTCCGGGGCCTCTTGTCCGGCGGGGGGGCCTTGGGGGGCTGCTTGGCCAGGGATTCGAGCTCCTTTTCGATTTCCTTCATCCTTGCGGCGTCGTCGCGAAGATATTTCTGCGCCTCCTTGAAATGGAAGCGGGCGCTGTCCGTCTTGTCCTTCTTCTTGAAGTAGAGGCCGAAGTAATAGTGGGAATCGCCCGGCTGGCCGGATTTCCCGTAGGCCATGGCAAGGCTGTAATAGACGTCGGGGGACCCCGGCTTCTTCTGGTCCGCCTCCCGGTAATACCGGATGGCGCCGGGGAGGTCTCCCCGGGATTCCACGACCTTGCCGAGGAAGAGATAGGTGTCGGGGTGGCGGTCGTTGAGCTTGACGGCGCGGTTCAGGCAGGCGATCGCGTCGTCGTACCGCTCCATCTTGAAGAGAGCGATCCCGTACTGGCGGAGGAGATCGACGTCGTCGGGCTTCAGGAGCAGCGCCTTTTGGTACGTGTCGAGGGCCTCCCGCGACTGGCCGAGCTTGTCCTGGGTGACCGCCAGCCCGTACAGGGCATCGGCGTCGTTGGGGTTCTCCTGAAGGATCTTCTGAAAGTTCCTGAGGTTCTGGGAAGGGGCGGTCTTGCTGTTGATCAGGAGCACCGTCTGGATGCGCTTGAGGTTTCCCAGGATTTCGTCCGCGCCTTTTTTCGTGTAGGTGGTCTGGAGAAGGCCGTCGAGGTAGTGGATCCGCTCGTCCGTCCCGGGGTGGGTCAGGAAGTAGGAGGGAATGCTGTTGGAATAGAACTCGTAGCGCTTCATGATCTTCAGGAAGTCCAGCATGGCCTGGCCGTTGTAGCCCGCCGCGACCATGTAGCCCATCCCCAGCCTGTCGGCCTCCTCCTCGTGTTCCCGGCTGTACTTCAGGGACAACGTCGAGGCCGTGGCCATGGAGAAGGTGGTGACGGCGGCCGTGGCGTCCCCGCCGAGAAAGGCCCCCGCGATGATGGCCGCCAGGGTCGAAATGGTGAG
This sequence comes from uncultured Syntrophus sp., assembly GCA_964403345.1. Taxonomy (GTDB): domain Bacteria; phylum Desulfobacterota; class Syntrophia; order Syntrophales; family UBA5619; genus JAKAFS01. Next base: position 8,622 of record CAYOGU010000133.1, read on the forward strand.
CACCTGGGATTTGTCCACGATGTCGGCGATGTGCCGGCTGTTGACATGGGCGATTTCGTGGGCCAGCACGCCGGCGAGCTGGCTTTCCTCGTTGACCAGGTTGATCAGGCCCTGGTTGACGTAGACGTACCCGCCCGGCGTGGCGAAGGCGTTGACCGCCGCGCTCTGGACGATGGAAAACTTGAATTCGAAGAGGGGGCGGCCGCTGTGCGACAGGATCTTTTTGCCGAGGGACGAGATGTAGGCGTTGGGCGATTCGTCCTCGACAAGGGCGTGGCTCTTCACCAGCTTGTCGTAGAATTCCTTGCCCACCTTCACCTCGTCTTCGAGCGTGACGGCAGCCCGGGCGCTTCCCGGGAAAGAAACGGCCGCCCAGGCGACGAAGAAAACGCCCAGAATGGCAAGCCGGAAACCGCGACGGCGATGGAATATCCTATTCATGTCCAATGGCATCCTCCCGGGTCGTTCTCGATGGTGACGGACCCGTTGCCCGGCATCCTACCCCTTTTTCCCGAACCGATCAAGCGGACATTGCCCGCCGGAGGGGGCGAAATCCGTCCAGCCCCCGGTCGGCGCCGGGAATTGCGGGATAACGGTTGTGCCGCGCCCTGTCCTGTGTTATAGCACCCATGACTACAGGGCATCGCCGCGGAGCGTCCGACCCTCACCGTTCCTGAAGGAGATGCGGTTCGGCGGCCCCGGCGGCCGGCCGGAAATGGCGGTATCAGGAATATTCATGGACAGAAGAATCGTCGTCACCGTCGACGGACCGGGCGGTTCCGGAAAGAGCACGATCAGCCGGTCGATTGCCGATCGGTATGCCTACACCTATCTCGACACGGGCGCCCTTTACCGGGCCGTGGCATGCCGGCTGCGGGACGCGGGGTT
>CAYOGU010000134.1:0-9508 GCA_964403345.1 uncultured Syntrophus sp.
CGTTCCATCTGTCAGTTTTTCAACGACCTGCTAGAAAAGGCAATCAAGGAACTGACGGATAAGATCACGACAGCCCAGCAGGCCAAGGAAAGCAAGGGCCGTGAAATAAGAGATTTAGAGAAGTCCACGACCAGTGTCCAGCCAACGGTTGACGCAATCAACGCCCTCCTGCAATCATTCGGCTTCCATAGCTTCACGCTGGTGAAAGCGGAAAGCGGTACGTCTTACAAGATTATCCGGGCAACGGGAGAAGACGCAAAAGCCACTTTAAGTGAAGGCGAAAAGTCTTTTGTCACATTTCTCTATTTCTACCATCTGCTTAGGGGAAGCGACTCCGAGAGCGGCATGACGATGGACCGGATCGTCGTCTTTGACGACCCCGTTTCCAGTTTTGACAGCGACATCCTATTCATTGTTGGATGTCTGATAAAGGGGTTACTGGACGATGTCAGGGCTGGGAAAGGTCACGTCAAACAGGTCTTTATTCTTACCCATAACGTCTACTTCCATAAAGAAGTCACGTTCAACCCGAAGCGCTCCCGTAATCGAGCGATGAAAAAAGAAGAGACATTCTGGATTGTGCGGCGTCCGGGATCAGTCTCAACGATTGAAAGCCACTCCTCAAATCCCATCAAAACATCGTATGAGTTGCTGTGGTCGGAGGTCCGAAACCCAAACAGATCAAAGTTGACCATCCAGAACACTCTGCGACGTATCCTGGAGAACTATTTTAAGATTCTTGGCGGAATCGACTTGGATGGGCTTAGCTCCGAATTCGATGGCAGAGACAAGATCATCTGCAAATCTCTATGCTCTTGGGTTCATGACGGATCCCATTACGCGCATGATGACTTTTTCGTTGCTATTGACGACGCGATGGTTGACTCATACTTACGAGTGTTCAAGGAGATCTTCTCGAAGCATGGACACATCGCGCACTACAGAATGATGATGGGTGAAGTGTCTGATGAGGATACATAGGGGACCCCGACAAACGGCTTGAATACTACGCCGGTTCCGCTACGCTCCCCTGGCGAGGTCGAGGTGTAACGTTAGCTGGACAGTAGATAAATACCCTTCTCTTTCAGGAGCATGGTGGTTCTATTTCCGTTTATCACGGGTGAAGAGATGGTTCGCAGAAGATGACAACGAACACGAGACCGAGGAAAAACAACTAACAGAGGAGGTGCATCATGGCGTACTACGTTGGACTAACTGATGACCCCGCCACACGGAAACAGCAACACGGAAATCCATCTGACTGGACCATCACAGGCCCTTTCGCAACAGAGAAGGCTGCCAGGGACTGGGAGAAGGAGCAGCTGGCCAAGGGACACAAAGGTGGTCCGGGTGGCGAGGGCTGGCGTTACGGATACTGGTATAAGATAACTTCGCAGACAATTGAGTAACACATTGGGCCGAACAAGGCGATGGATCGGTGCGCCGCGTTCTGCGGTGTACCGATCCACCGACGTTCCATTCAAATAGTATATGCTAAATCCCGTATACTTGAGTCGTAGATGAAAGAGACATCCGCGTTTATTTGATAATGTGGACTACCAAATTTCTATCATTGTTGAGCATCATCTGCTCAATCAAAATTCATTTGATTAGCGGGTCAAAAATCCTTCCTGTAAGCCATTCGTAAAGCATCGTGTAAGTCAGTTATCGCGATTTTCACTACTTAGTTATCACACCCCGGTACACCGTCCAATTCCCTTGACAGGCAATGGCCGTCTCCATATACTCGGCCTTGCCGGCAGGATATCCCTGTCCCATCACAACCCGCGGCGAATCGCGCCAATGCCCCGGCGCGGCGGCGGCCGCGCAAGGCCGGTCACACCTCTTTCGAAAGGGGAAACCGATGAAGAAGATCACCATCCCGGCATTCCGTGACAGGAAGAAGGACGGCCGGAAGGTCACGATGATCACGGTCTACGACCACATCTTCGCCCGCTTGGTCGAGGCCTCGGAGGCCGAGATGATCCTGGTGGGGGACTCCCTGGGGATGATCGTCCAGGGGCTCCCCCTGACGAATCCCGTGACCATCGAGGAAATCATCTACCACACCAAGTGCGTCCGGCGGGGCGCCCCGGAGACCCTGGTTGTCGGAGACATGCCCTTCATGAGCTACCAGGTGAGCCCCGAGCAGGCCCTGGCCTCGGCCGGCCGGATCGTCAAGGAGGGGGGCGCGGACTGCGTGAAGCTGGAAGGGGGCATCCACGTGGCCCCCTCGGTCCAGAAGATCACCCGGGCCGGAATCCCGGTCGTCGGCCACATCGGCCTCACCCCCCAGAGCTCCTCGGCCCTGGGCGGCTTCAAGGTCCAGGGGAAGACGCGGGAGGAGGCGGAGCAACTCATCGCCGACGCCCGGGCCCTCGACGAGGCGGGAGTTTTCGCGATCGTCCTGGAGTGCATCCCCAGCGGCGTGGCCAAAGTGATCACCGAATCGATCCGGGCCACCACGATCGGCGTGGGGGCGGGCCCCTATGTGGACGGCCACAACCTCAACGCCTACGACCTCCTGGGGCTCTTCGGGGACTTCGTCCCCCGCTTCGCCCGGCAATACAAGAAGATGGCCGCCGAATGCATCGAGGTCTTCAATGCCTTCACCCGGGAGGCCCGCTCCGGCCACTACCCGACGAAGGAGGAGGCCTACGGCGGCGGCCCGGAGATCGAGAAATTCTATCCGCTCCCCTGACCCCCGCGCGTCTCTTGCCCGGCCGGAAGGGGCTGACACCAGCAGCAGGTCAAGGGCCATTGCCCCCTAAGGAGGAATCATGACCGACACCAAGTCATCCCGAGGTTCCTTGCGCAGTTCCTTGGTCACCCAGGGGATCGACCGCGCCACGCACCGTTCCCTCTTCTACTCCATGGGCCTGAGCCGCTCGGACCTGGAGAAGCCCCTCGTAGCCGTCGTCAACTCCTTCAACGAGCTGATGCCCGGCCACGTCCATCTGCAGCCCCTCTGCCAGGCGATCAAGTTGGGGATCGCCGAGGCGGGAGGGACGCCGCTGGAGTTTCCCTGCATCGCCGTCTGCGACGGGATCGCCACGGGGCATGAGGGGATGAAGATGCCCATGCTGAGCCGCGAGATGATCGCCGACCTGATCGAGCTGATGGTCGTCGCCCACGGCTTCGATGCCATGGTCCTTCTGACCAACTGCGACAAGGTGACGCCGGGGATGCTCATGGCCGCCGGCCGGCTCAACATCCCGGCCCTCCTCGTCAGCGGCGGCCCCATGGACCACAACACCTTCCAGGGGAGAAAGGTCTGCTACACGGACCTCATCGAGGCAGAGGGAAGGGTCGTCCGGGGGGAACTGAGCGAGGCGGAGTTGGCCCAGTTCGAACAGACAGCCTGCCCGGGCTCCGGCTCCTGCGCCATGATGGGGACGGCCAACACGATGAATATGCTGACAGAGGCCCTGGGGATGACCCTCACCGACGGGGCCCTCATCCCGGCCGTCTACGGGGCGCGCATCGCCCTAGCCCGGCGCGCGGGGCAGGCGATCCTGGAGCTCCACAACCGGAACATCCTGCCCAGGGACATCATGACGCCCAAGGCCTTCGAGAACGCCATCGCCGTGGACATGGCCATCGGCGGCTCCACGAACACCTGCCTCCATCTGCCGGCCATCGCCCGGGAGGTGGGGATCGATCTCACGATGGACCGTTTCTCCGAAATCGCCGAGAGGACGCCGCATCTGACGCTCCTCAAGCCGGCGGGCCAATACTTCACCGGGGACATGTACGACGCCGGCGGGATCCCGGCCCTGATGAACGAGCTGAACCGCCGCGGCCTGATCCATCCCGAGTGCCTCACGGCCACGGGAAAGACCATGGGCGAGAATATCGCCGGCCGGCAGATCCTGAACGACGAGGTGATCCATCCCGCCGATCGGCCCATCTCCCCCCGGGGCGGACTCACCATCCTCAAGGGAAGCCTGGCCCCCGAGGGCGCCGTCGTCAAGAGCGCCGCTGTGGCCAAGGAGATGCTGGTCCATTCCGGGCCGGCCCGGGTCTTCGAGAAGGAGGAGGAGGCCCTCGAGGCGATCTTCGGCGGCCGCATCCGGCCCGGCGACGTGGTCGTCATCCGCTACGAGGGGCCCAAAGGCGGTCCGGGGATGCGCGAACAGCTCCTGCCCACCTCGGCCATCATCGGGATGGGCCTGGGAAAGACCGTCGCCCTGATCACCGACGGCCGTTTCTCCGGGGCCACGCAGGGGGCCTGCATCGGCCACGTCTCCCCGGAGGCCTACCTGGGCGGCCCCATCGCCCTCATCGAGGAGGGGGACCGGATCGAGATCGACATCCCGGCGCGCAGCCTCGATCTCGCCATCGACGCCAAAGTCCTGGATGCGCGGCGGAAGAGTTGGAAGCCGCCTGCAGGCACGGAAATCAAGAAGGGCTCGCTCCTGGAACGGTACCGGCGGATGGTGGGGTCGGCGATGAAGGGGTCCATCCTGGAGTAGCGCGATGAGCGTCCGCACCGTCCAACTGCCCTACGGTCAGAGCCAGGTCGAGGTCCGGATCCCCGAGGCCAACCTCGTGGGGGTCTACTCGCCCCGCGATGCCGCCCCCGTGGAGGATGTCCCGGCGGAAATCCAGCGGGCCCTAGCCTCGCCCATCGGTGGCAAACCCCTGCGGGAGCAGGTCCGGGGGGCTAAAACCGCGGTGCTGGTCGCCGACGACAACACGCGCCTCACGCCGACGGACGTCCTGATCCCGATCCTCCTGGACGAATGCAACGCCGCCGGAATCCCCGATGCGGCGATCCGGGTGATCATCGCCCTGGGGACCCACCGCTTCATGACCGACGCGGAGATCCTGGCCAAGTTCGGCGCCGAAACGCTCCGCCGCGTCCCGGTCGTCAACCACCCCTACAAGGACCCCGATGCCCTGGTCGATCTGGGGACGACGCCCAACGGCGGCCGCATCCTCATCAACCGAGCCGTGGTCGAGGCCGACTTCAAGCTGGGGATCGGCAGCATCGTCCCCCACCACATCCCCGGCTATGCCGGCGGGGCGAAGATCATCCAGCCCGGGGTCTCCGGAGAGGAAACCACGGCCTACACCCATCTCCTGTCGGTGCAGGCCCCCCGCTCCTACCTGGGCGTCCTGGAAAATCCGGTCCGCGAGGAGCTCGACGCGATGGCCCGCAGGGTCGGGATGAACACCATCCTCAACACGGTCCTGAACCGCCATGGCCAGGTCGTCCAGGCCTTCTTCGGCGACGTGGTGGAAGCCTTCCGAGCCGGCGTCGTCCGGTCGAGGGAGGTCTATGACTGCCCGATCCCCGAAGAGGCGGACATCGTTCTGGCCAGTTCCCACCCATGCGATCTGGAGTTCTGGCAGGCCCACAAGACGCTCTACCCCGCAGACCTGGCCGTCAAGGCCGGAGGGATCGCGATCATCGTCACTCCCTGCGACGAGGGGGTCGCCCAGACGCACGCCAACATGCTGGAGATGACCCCCTACGGCTCGCATCGGCTCCGGGAAATGGTCTCGGCCAAACAGCTCGAGGACGAGGTGGGGGCCGCCCTGGCCATCGCCTGGGCCCAAGTCCGGGAGCGCGAGGCAGTCTGGATGGTCTCGGACGGGATCTGCGCCGGGGAGGCGGCCAAGCTCGGCTTCGGCCACTTCGCCTCCGTGCAGGAGGCCCTGGACGCAGCCCTGGCCCAGAGGGGAAAAAGCGCGCGGGTGACGGTCCTCACCCATGCGCCGGACATGCTGCCACGGATCGTTCCGGCCGCCTGACCCGCGGCGGTGCCCGGTCGAACCATCAACCCAATCAGGAGGCAATATGAAACTCAGCAGCGCCGCAAAGACCCTCATGGTATCCGTCCTGTTGGCCGCGGCCACGGCCGTCCAGGCCTACGAGGCCCCCAAGGTGACCCAGACCAGCCCGGCCGATCCGGAGTCCGCCATCTTCATCGGCAACAGTTTCTTCTACTACAACAACAGCCTCCACGGACACGTGCGCAGCATCATCGGCGCCGCGGACAAGAAAAAGGGGTTCCGCGGCGTATCGGTGACCATCAGCGGATCCGGACTGGACTGGCACAACGTCGAGTCCTATTTCCAGCCGAACGGCATCGGCCGCTATTCCTTCGTGGGCGACAACAAGATCAAGTTCAACAAGCTCGACAAGCCCTTTGATCTGGCCATCATGATGGACTGCAGCCAGTGCCCCGTCCACCCGGAACTGAAGGTCATCTTTACGGAATACGCCAAGAAGCACAGCGACACCGTGCGCCGGCACGGCGCCGAACCGGTCCTGTTCATGTCCTGGGCCTACTCCGACGCCCCGGAGATGACTGAGCAGCTGGCCGACGCCTACGTAAAGGCGGGCAACGACAACAACGCCATGGTGATCCCGGCGGGACTGGCCTTTGCCCGGTCCATCGCGCTGCGCCCCGACCTGAATTTGTACCAGCCGGACAAGCGGCATCCCAGCCTCATGGGCACCTATCTGGCCGCCAACGTCGTCTACGCGTCGCTGTTCAGGAAATCACCGGTCGGAAACGGCTATACCGCCGGTCTGGATCCTGTCGTGGCCAAACACCTGCAGACGGTCGCCTGGGAGACGGTGAGGGATTTCTACAAGATGCCGTGAATCGCCGGATCACCACCCTTCGTCCCTGCGCCGGCTGCGGATCGCCGAAATCGGGTCTTCGCCCGGGCCGGGGGGGACATTTTTTAAGAGGAGGCACACATGGGAAAGAAACTGACGGTCGTTTTGGCGGCCCTGTTCGTCCTGGCGAACGCATCCGCCGTCCTGGCCAAGTCCCAACTGAAGCAGATCGGAGAGTTCGTCGTCGGCGAGGCCAATCAAGCTGTCGGCGTCGACGACCGGTACTTCTACGCGGTCGACAACCAGACCATCGCCAAGTACGACAAGAAGACCGGGGCGCCCGTGAAGATGTGGAAGGGGGAGAAGAACGGCCCCATCATCCACCTCGACAGCGCCATGCTGATGGACGGCAAGATCTACTGCGCCCATTCCAACTACAGCCAGTGGCCCATGACCAGTTCGGTGGAGATCTGGGATGCCGAGACGATGGAACATATCGGCAACCACAGTTTCGGCATCCAGTGGGGCTCTCTCACCTGGGTCGATTTCTACAACGGCCACTGGTGGATGACCTTCGCCAACTACGACAAGCCCTTTGGCCCCGGCAAGACCCCCTACGGCCACAAGGTGGCCACCCAGATGGTCAAGTTCACCGCCGACTTCAAGTTCGTGGAGGCCTGGGTCCTGCCCAAGTCCATCCTGGACCGGTTCGAGGACATGAGCAATTCCGGGGGGTCCTGGGGACCCGACGGCTACCTCTACCTGTCAGGCCACGATCCCGCAGAGATCTACCGGATGCGCCTGCCCAAAGCCGGCTCCGTCCTCGAGCTGGTCGAGGTGATCCCGATGAACATCCGGGGCCAGGGGATCGCCTGGGACCGCAGCGACCGGGGGGTCATCTACGGGATCATCCGGGCCACGGCCAAGGAGAAGGCCGGCGGCGGAAACCACAAGGTGACGGTGTTCAGGCTGAGCGAGGCCCCCTAGGCAGGATCCCGGGTTCGCCGGCGGCCGATGACACGGTCGCCGCGATTCAGAAATAACCCTTCATCAACCGGTCGGTCCATTCTGGAACGACCGGTTTTTCTACGCGATCGAAGTGGGGGACGTAGGGCTTGATGTCCAGAACCGGGGTCCCGTCGACCGCGTCGAGCCCCCGGACCTCCAGCCGGGTATCGCCCACCTCCAGGATCTCCACGGCCGTGATCCCGATCGGGTTGGGCCGGTCCTTGGCCCTCTGGGAGAAGATGCCGACCCGGGGCATGTCCTCCCGGCCCCTGGGACGGCGCTGGAGGTGCCTCTTCCTCTCGTAGCGGCCCTCATGGAGATAGGTGACGACAAGGGCGTGGGAGAAGTCCTTAAGGCCCGGGAGGCCTCCGGAAAATTCCGGTTCCAGCAGGATGCGCGACACCACCCCGCCCCAGTTCTCATCGGTCTTTTCGGTGACCGGCGACGAAACGCGGCCGATGGCGATGAGATGGATCGGGTTCATGTCGCCTCAGGGGGCCATGAAGACCTTCGGCAGATAGGTGCTCAGCCAGGGGACGTAGGTCACGATGAGCAGGACCAACAGTGCAACGAAAAAGGGCGCCCAGACGGCCCTCCCCAGGCGGTCCAGGGACATCCCCGTCACGCCGCAGACCGCGAAGAGGACCGCGCCCACCGGCGGCGTGATCAGTCCAAGGACCAGGTTCAGGCAGATGACAATCCCCATATGGATCGGGTCGATCCCCAGATGGACCGCCAGGGGCGCCAGGACGGGGGTCACGATGACCAGGGCCGGGGCCGTTTCCATCGGGATCCCGATGAGCAGGAGCAGGATGTTGACGAACAGAAGGATCAGGTAGGGCGACGTGGTCAGGGTGGAGATCCAGTCGATCAGAAGCTGCGGAATCTGGTCCACCGCCACGATCCACGCGAATGGCTCGGACATGGAGATGAGCATCATCACCATCCCCGATTCCAGCCCCGCCTTCAGAAAGACGCCGGGAAGGTTCCGGAAATTCAGTTTCCGATAGAGGAAAAATCCCACCAGGGTCGCGTAGACCACCGCGACGCCGGCCGCCTCGGTGGGGGTGAACATGCCGCTCAGGATGCCGCCCAGGATCAGAATGGGCATGAAGAGGGCCGGGACCGCCTTGAAGGTTGCCACGGCCACTTCCTTCAAAGGCGCTCTCGCGTCCTTGGGGTATTCGCGCTTGACGGCCACGACGTACATATAGATCATCAGGGCAGCCCCCAGCACCAAGCCCGGGAAAACCCCTCCGAGAAAGAGGCCGCCGATCGAGACGTTGGCCGTGACCCCGTAGATGATGAAGGGGATGCTCGGCGGAATGATGGGCCCCATGCATGAGGCCGTACAGGTCAGCGCGCCGGCCACGTCGTCGTCGTATCCGGCCTTGATCATGGCGGGGATCATCACGACGCCGATGGCCACGGCCGTGGCCACCGCCGCCCCGGAAATTGCCGCAAAGATGGAGCAGGCCAGGATCGTGGCGTGTCCAAGCCCGCCGCGGATGTGCCCCAGCAGGAGACGGGCGAAGCGGACCAGGTCCTGGGTGATCCCGCCCTCGTTCATGAGGTTCCCGGCCAGCATGAAGAGTGGAATGGCCAGGAGCGGAAAGGTCGCCAATCCCCCGAAGACGGTCTGGACCAGGGTCGTGATGGGCATGGTGTCGCTGGTGAGGGCATAGACCAGGGAACAGCCGCCCAGGGCCACGATGATCGGCGCGGAGACGCACAGCAGTGCCACGAAGGTAAGCAGAAAGACGATCATTGCCCGTCCCCTCCTTTCGGACCCAGGCCGAAGAAGGTCAGAAGCTCCTCCATGGTCAGGAAAAACATGATGAGGAAGCCCGTCGGAAGGGCGGCATAGGGATAGCTCATCACCAGACCCATGGCCGGCGAGGTCTGCTTCGCGTTATAGATCGT
>CAYOGU010000135.1:0-4911 GCA_964403345.1 uncultured Syntrophus sp.
CGATTGGACGTCCAGGACTTGGCCCCCCACCATCCCGAACCAACCGGCTGCCTCTGCGATCTCTCGGACGACCAAGAGAAGCCGGTCCGGCGGGAGGGCGGCCGTGACCTCGCGCCGGGTCATGATCTGAAAGGCCTCGGTCAGGAGGGCATCCCCGGCGAGAATGGCGAGGTCCTCCCCGAACACCTTGTGGGAGGTGAGGCGGCCCCTGCGGTAATCGTCGTTGTCCATAGCCGGGAGGTCGTCATGGATGAGGGAGTAGGTGTGGATCATCTCGATGGCGCAGGCGACCGGCAGGATCGGCTTCGGCTCCCCCCCCACCGCCTTTGCCGCTGCCAGGCAGAGGATCGGACGGATCCTTTTGCCGCCCGCAAAGAGGCTGTAGCGGACCGCCCTGAAGATCTCCGGCGGATAGATCGTCTCGTCGGGGATGAGGGCATCGAGCATCCCGTCGACATCGGCCTTCTGCCGGGCCAGATATTCCTTCAGTATGACATTCTCATTCTGGTTCACGTTCATCCCCCGCAAAGGGCTGGGTGACGATCTCCCCCTCCCGCTTCAGAAGGATCTCGACGCGCCGGTCGGCCTCGTCGAGCCTTTTCGCGCAGAGCCGGGACAGCCGGATCCCATCCTCGAAGGCCTTGAGGGACTCCTCCAGGGACATCTCGCCGCCTTCCATCCTCTTGACGATCTCTTCCAGTTTATCCAACGCCTCTTCAAACTTCTCCTTGGCCATGGGGCGCCTCCTTGAAAATTTCCGTGACAGTGGCCTGCAAGTTGCCCGCAGCAAGCCGGACGGCGATCCTCTGGCCGACCGGGATATCCCGGACCTGCCGGAGGATGGTCCCCTCCGGGAGCCTTCGCGTGATGCTGTATCCCCGGTTGAGGACCGCCAGCGGGCTCAGGGAATCCAGGAGGCCCAGCAGGGCCTGCAGCCGGTTCTTCCTCTGTTCCGTCCTCCGCTGCCAGGATGTCTGGAGCCGGTTTCCGAGCGCGTCGACGAGCTTCATCCCTTCGGCGATCCGCCCCCGGGGGTTCCGGTGCTCCAGCCGGATGGCCAGGTGGATCCAGTCCTGGCGGCGGATCTTCAGGAGGTGGTCAAGGCGGACCCGCATGCGCTCCTGGGCGTCGTCCAGGGCGAGGCGGATTTCCGCCAGACGCCGCTTGGGGTCCCGAAGCCTGCCCGCCAGTTCCGCCACGCGCTCCCGGAGTCGGTCCGCATCCCCCTGCCGCAGGCGGATCAGCCGAAGCCTGAGGGACTCGACGGCTTCCCGGAGGTCTGCGCGGCGCGGCACGACCATCTCCGCCGCCGCCGAGGGGGTCGCCACCCTGAGGTCCGCGGTAAAATCGGCGATGGTGAAGTCCGTTTCGTGTCCCACCGCCGAGATGACCGGGATCGGGGAGCGGGCGATCGCCCGGGCCACCCCTTCGTCGTTGAAGGCGGACAGGTCCTCCAGCGAACCGCCTCCCCGGGCGAGGATGATCACATCGACGCCGGGGACAAGGGGCATCTCGTCAAGGGCCCTGATGATATCCGCCGGGGCCTCGAAGCCCTGGACGCGGACGGGCACGATCAGGATGGGGACCGACGGGAAACGGCGTCCTGTCACGGTCAGGATGTCCCGGATGACGGCCCCGGTCGGCGAGGTGACGACTCCGATCCGTTCCGGCAGAAACGGGATGGGCCGCTTGCGGTCCGGTGCGAAGAGCCCCTCCGCTTCGAGTCGGGCCTTGAGCTGCTCGAAGGCCTTCTGGAGGGCGCCGAGCCCCTTGGGCTCCACCGCGTCGACGATGAGCTGGTAGTCTCCCCGGGGCGGATAGACGGACAGACGCGCCCGGCAGACGAGGCCCATTCCCTCCTCAATTGCGAAGCCCGCGGCTCCGTTCCGGCCCCGGCCGAAAGGGGTTCGGAAGATCACCGCCCGGATCTGGCTTTTGGCGTCCTTCAGGGTGAAGTAGACGTGGCCCGAGGCCGGCCGGTGCAGGTTCGACACCTCTCCCTCCACCCATAGGAGGGGGAAGCCCTCCTCCAGGAGCGCTTTGATTCTCTCGTTGAGCGCGGAAACGCTCAGGATCTCTCTTATGTTTCCCCTTTCCATGGCTTCGGACCTATCAGATATCCGCCGACGTGACAAGGCCGAATTTGACCGGGTATGGGATGGCCCCATTGACTTTTCACTGCCGCCGCCTCTATAATGACTTCCATTCGGGGTCGGCACATCTGCCGAACGGAACGGCCCGCCGCCGTTCCCGCCTACTGGAAGCTCCGTCCGGATCTGTTTCCTGACGTCAGAAGTCATAAAAACAACAGGGGATTTTATGAAAAAGAAAGAGTTTATGAAGACGCCGGTCCGGCATATCGACATCACCTCCTTCGATGCCACGCCGATCATCGAGCAGATGAAGGGGATGTCCTTCACGGCCCGGGATCTGGCCGTGGCCGCCGACATCTACGACCGGATGCTCGCCGAGAAGCGGTGCGGTGTGATCCTGACCGTCGCCGGCAGTACCAGCGCCGCGGGGTGTATGCAGGTCTATGTGGAGATGGTGAAGCACAACATGGTGGACGCGATCGTGGCCACGGGGGCGACGGTCGTGGACATGGACTTCTTCGAGGCCCTCGGTTTCAAGCACTACCAAGGGACGCCATTCGTGGACGACAAGGTCCTCCGGAAGCTCTACATCGACCGGATCTACGACACTTTCATCGACGAGGAGGAACTCCAGGTCTGCGATCGGACGGTCCAGACGATCGCTGACGGCCTTTCTCCCCGGCCCTACTCCTCCCGGGAATTCATCCGGGAAATGGGGCGCTATCTGACGAAGCACAGCGTCAAGAAGGACTCCCTCGTCCAGGCCGCCTTCGAAAACGACGTCCCGATCTTCTGCCCGGCCTTCTCGGACAGTAGCGCAGGCTTCGGCCTCGTCCTGCACCAGGTAAAGCACCCCAAGGCCCACCTTTCCATCGATTCGGTCAAGGATTTTCGCGAGCTCACCGAGATCAAGATCAAAGCCGGGACGACAGGGCTCCTGATGATCGGCGGCGGCGTGCCGAAGAACTTCGCCCAGGATACGGTGGTCTGCGCCGAGATCCTCGGGAAGAAGGCCCCAATGCACAAGTACGCGGTCCAGATCACCGTAGCCGACGTCCGCGACGGGGCCTGTTCCAGTTCCACGCTCAAGGAGGCCAATTCCTGGGGGAAGGTGGACAGCAGCTGCGAGCAGATGGTCTATGCCGAGGCGACTTCGGTCCTGCCGCTCCTAGTCAGTTATGCTTGGCACCGGGGAAGCTGGAAGAAGCGGAAGGCCTGGCGGTTCGCCGGAATGTTCAGGGACTGAAACCTCAAGAAACGCCGGAAATGGCAGGCAAACCGGGACGGACAGGCGAACCGGCGCTTCAGCTGCCGCTGCGAGTCCTGAAAATAAAAAGGGGGCAGGCGTCCTTTCCGGTGCCTGCCCCTTTTTCCCCTCTGGTGGAGATGAGGGGGATCGAACCCCTAGCCTCCGCATTGCGAACGCGGCGCTCTCCCAGTTGAGCTACATCCCCATCTTTTTTAGAAAGTGGCGTGGTAACGACTCACCCTTCCAGTTTCGCGGGGAGCATATATGATTCACCCGAGGACTGTCAAGCAATTGTTGTCCGGATGACCTGCGGACCTGGCATCCCGACCGGGGTCCTGGCGGGTCGAAGGGCGGAAGCGCCGAGAATCGCTGTTGACAGGGTTTGAGAATTGTCCTACATTAACATAGATACCGTCCGTCATCTGGATAAAGGTGCCTCGATCTTCGATGGAGTCTTCATGAAAAATCCGGAAGCCCCCCGCCTTGGTCTTTTCCTGTTTGCATGGCTCGTCGGTATCGTCTTGAGCCTCTCGGGATGTTTCCCCCTGGCCGAATTTCGCGGGGTCCGGGAAGAAATCATGTTCAAGCAGTTCCCCACCAGGGGGCTGTTCGTGGATTACCGGCGGAACGTGCCGACCAAGACCGCGGACTTCCCTCTGGAGGCGACCGGCGACGGTTTCAAGATGGTGCGTATCTTCCGGGATATGGACGAGGACATGGTGGAATGGATCTGGCGGGTTACCCTCAGGAACAAGACGAGCCAGGATGTCGTCGTGACCTTGGATTACCGCCTGCAGGACGAGGACGCCTTGCCGGTGACCACCAGCCAGGCGGTCGGGTGGAAAATCCCCCCCGGCCAGACCGTCTCCCTGGAAAAGACGGATTTCCTGCCCTACGCAAAGGCCATTCGGGTGATGGGAAGTTCCTGGGATATTCAACTCCACAATTGATGACGGATCCCACCGGCTCAGGGCCAACCGTGCCGAGGCTCGTCCTCCGGTATGGATTTCTCCATGGATCGCATTGACCGAGGTCCCCGGGATGAAGGGTGATGAGGGAAAGACAAAAGGGCAACTCATCGAGGAGATGACCCTCCTGCGCCGCGAAGTCGCCGAACTGAAAACGGCCCGGGCCGATCTGGAACGGACCGTGGAGGCCCTCAGGCTGAGCGAGGAATATTTCAGGGCGATCACCCAGAACTCCTCCGATATCGTTATCGTCGTGGATGCTCTGGCCACGATCACCTACGTGAGCCCCTCTGTCGAGCGTTTCGTCGGCTATCGGCCGGAGGAACTGATCGGCCGAAACGGGTTCGAGCTGATTACAGTCGAGGACAATCCCCGGGCCATCGAGGATTTCGGCCGGGCGCTGCTGACCAAAGAAGTCGTCATTCCCAATGCCTTCGGCATTCGGCACAAGGACGGGACGGTGCGCATCCTGGAGGGGGTCGGGAAGAACCTCTTGGACGATCCGGCCGTCGCAGGCTTCGTGATGAACGTCCGCGACATCACTGACCGCAGGCAGGCCGAGGAGGAGCGCCGACAACTGCAGGAACGGCTGAACCGGGCG
>CAYOGU010000135.1:4921-9458 GCA_964403345.1 uncultured Syntrophus sp.
GGGCGGAAAAGATGGAGGCCCTGGGGACCCTGGCCGGCGGCGTGGCCCACGATCTCAACAACGCCCTGGGCGTCCTGATCGGATATTCGGAACTGATCCTGAACGACATTGATGAGGCGAGCCCGGCCCGGCCTTATGTGCTCAATCTGATCGAAGGCGGAGAGAAGGCCTCCGCCGTTGTCCGGGACCTGCTCACCCTGGCCAGGCGGGGAGTCCAGACGCCCAAGGTCGTCAACCTCAACGAGGTCGTCCGCAACTGCCTGATATCGCCGATCTTTCAGAAGCTCTCGTCCCTGCACCCTCTGGTCCGGTTCGGGACCGAGCTCGACCCGGATCTGAAGAATATCATGGCTTCCCCGGGCCATCTCGGGAAGACCCTGATCAACCTTCTGACCAACGCGGCGGAGGCCATGCCGGAGGGGGGCGACGTCCTCATCCGCACGGCCAACCGATACCTTGCCGGGACGGTGGGGACCCATGACCATGTCCGCGAGGGAGACTATGCGGTCCTGTCCGTGTCCGACACGGGGAAGGGGATCTCCGAGACGGACAGGGCGCACATCTTCGAACCCTTTTACACAAAAAAGGTCATGGGGCGGGGAGGGACCGGCCTCGGCCTGGCCGTGGTCTGGGCGGCGGTCAGGGACTACGACGGTTACATCGATGTCCAGAGCCAAGAGAGGAAAGGGAGCACATTCAACCTCTTCTTCCCCGTGACCCAAGGACCGCTTCCGGACGACCGGGGCCCCGTTCCAGTCTCCCAATACACGGGCAGGGGCGAGACCATTCTGGTGGTGGATGATGTGCGGGAGCAGAGGGACTTGGCCGCCGCGATGCTGGGCCGGCTGAACTACGAGGTGAGAAAGGCGGCCGGCGGCGAGGAGGCGGTGGCCTTTCTCAGGGAAAGCAAAGTCGACCTCGTCATCCTGGACATGATCATGGAACCGGGGATGAACGGGCTTGAGACCTACCGGCAGATCCTCGGGATCCATCCCCGTCAGAAGGCGATCATCGTGAGCGGTTTTTCCGAGACGGAGCTCGTCACCCAGGCCCGCGCGCTGGGAGCCGTGGAGTATGTGCGGAAGCCTTACAGTCGGGAGAGTCTGGGCATGGCCGTCCGGAGGGAGCTCGACAGGGATCCCGGCAAAGGGCGGCCGGCGCCCCGCTGAATTCCGCTCTAGGGCCTCCCAAAACGCTGAGGGCCCCGGTCTTGCGGCCGGGGCCCTGTCCATCTCTCCTCGATCCGGAAGGCAAGGCGCCTCCCCATCCCTTTAAGGGATCCTTTCGGCTTCAGGCGGCTTCCCGGGATTTCTTCTTCAGCCGGCTGATCACACGCCGCAGAACCCTGGTCTTCTTCCCGTCCTTGCCCTCCTGGGCCTGCCGTTTCTGCTCCTTGAGTTCCCGGATCCTCGCCTTTATTTCCGCTTTGGTCTTCTTGACTTTGACGGCCGCCTTCTTCTTCGCCTTGCGGGGCACCTCTTCCTTGATTCCCCTGGCCTCCTTGATGAAGGCGACCAGCTCCTCCTTCTTGAGGTCGTGGATGGCTGTGGAATGGGGGAGCGCCAGGGCGATTTCCCTGAGTTCCTTGATCGTCAACTTGTCCAGCGGCTTTTCATGTTCCTTCTTTCCAGTTTCCTCCGTCATCGCGCATGTCCTCCTCATCGTAATCTTCGATTGTCAGGGTACCATTCCGCAATGCTGAAGCAACGTTGAGGGAATTTATACCATGAATGGAGATCCTGTACAACCCCGATCACGCAGGGGCGGCTTCCTTGACCGGCAGGATCGGCTGCAGTTTCCCGCTAGCGGTCGGAGGACGGTTCCCGCATGGCGGTCTCCGGTTCCTCTGGATGCCCGGGATCGGTCGGCGCGTCGGCGTCACGACGATGCATTTCGGCGATGATCAGGGTCACGAGGCCGTCTCCGACCTGTTTGTGCTCGATCCGCGTCTGCATTCCCTGCCGGACGAAGGGGGATTTCTCCCGCTCCTGCCTGGTGCCGGTCTTGCCCGTCATGCCCTGAATCCATTGGCAGAAGTCGCTGTCCGGCTGCAGACCCTTGTGCTGGGCCCCTGCCACGACCACCAGCTTCCCCCGGCCCGAGGTGACCCGGGAGACCTCCCGGATCGTGTCGTGATCGAAGATGTAATCGGTGGGAAAGGTGGCGACGACCTCGTCGAAACTGCCGGAGCGAAAAGGCAGGGCCTGCGTACGGCAGCGCACCAGGGGGACGTCGATCCCGGCGCGGCGCAGCCTTTGCCTGGCCCGCCGGATGATGACGGGCGAAAGGTCGATGCCGACCGGTTGATGGCCGGCATTCTTGAGGGAGATGAGAAGATGGCCCGGACCGTTGGCCAGCTCCAGGATTCGCCGCTCTTTCAGAAAGTCGAGCGAGGTCCTGCACCACGCCTTCCACTTCCCCCACGAGACCAGGAAAGAGAGGAAGTCGTACATCCTCGCGGAGTTGTTGTACAGAAGTCGCCAGAGAAAGTGAAAGTTCATGCCCGTCGGCCCTGTCTCAACGCTTCGGCGTCCGGCATGCGGCGATGAAGGCCGCCAGTTGGCCTTCGTCCAGACCCACGCCGGGGGCGCCGTCCAACCGCCGGCTGACCTTCCCCTTTTCAAAGAGGAGCACGGTCGGCACGACCTTCACCGTGTACCTCTCCAGGAGACGCTCTTGGTCGTCCTGGACGATCAGGAAATCCAGGGTTTCGTCGATGTGCCGCTCGAAGACGGGAAGGAAGCGGACACAGAAGGGACACCAAGAGACGTAAAAAAGCGCGACGATGCGGTCCTTGCCCCGGAGGGCCGCCTCCAGCTCTACACCGGTTTCAACCCAAGGACACTGGCCTTTCATGGTCATCCCCTCATGCATATCCTGTTTGTTTACCGTATCGTCCAGCGAATTTTCCCCGGGGAACCGATCATCCCCTCTGGGCTGCACTCCCGGCCCATCAGTAACACCTTGTCCGTCCCGGGGTCAAGCGGAGCTTGTCGACGGTGTCGGCGCCGTCCACGCCCCTTTCCCTTGACAAAGGGGGGCGTCCTTTCCTATACTTAAGCCCGCTACCGACCCGAGAGGCCATGCGCATTGCCGTTGCGCTCCGCTCAAGCCGGGCGGCCCCGATCGGAAGACCGGCAGGACCGCGGCCCGCAGCCAGAACCGCCACGATCAGGGAGGTCACCACCCATGGCCAAGATAGACGCCTTCTTTCAACTGATGCACGACCAGGGGGCATCGGACCTCCATCTTGTCTCCGGACAGCAACCGGCCCTCCGGATACGGGGGGAGATGGAGCGGATCAAGTTCGATGTCCTCACCAACGATTCCCTCAAAGCGATGCTCTACGAGATCGCCCCCGAGCACAAGGTCAAGCAGTTCGAGGAGACGGGCGATGCGGACTTCGCCTACGAGATCCCGGGGCTTGCCCGTTACCGCGCCAACTTCTTCCAGCAGCAGTTCGGCTGTGCGGCGGTCTTTCGCGAGATCCCGAGCCGGATCGTCACGGCCCAGGAACTGGGCCTTCCGCCGGTCGTTTCGAAACTTGCCTCCCTGCCGCGGGGGCTGGTCCTGGTCACCGGGCCGACGGGGAGCGGCAAGTCCACGACGCTCGCGGCGATCATCGACGAGGCCAACAATACCCGGAAGGACCACATCATCACGATCGAGGACCCGGTCGAGTTCGTCCACCAGAGCAAGAGCTGCATCGTGAACCACCGGGAGGTGGGGCGGCATACGAAATCGTTCTCCGCGGCCCTGCGCGGGGCGCTCCGCGAGGACCCGGACATCATTCTCGTGGGCGAGCTCCGTGACCTTGAGACGATCTCCCTGGCCGTCGAGGCGGCCTCCACGGGCCACCTGGTCTTCGGCACTCTCCACACGACCAACGCCGCCAAGACCGTGGACCGGATCATCGAGGTCTTCCCCGCTGCCGAGCAGATGCAGATCCGCTCGACCCTGGCCGACGGCCTGAGGGCGATCATCGCCCAGGTCCTCTTCAAGCGGATCGACAAGAAGGGGCGCTGCGCCGCCCTGGAGATCCTGATTGCCAACTCGGCGGTCCGGAACCTGATCCGCGAATCCAAGACCTTCCAGATCCCTTCCATGATCCAGACGGGGAAGAAATACGGGATGCAGCTCCTGGACGACGCGATCCTGGATCTCCTCAGCAAGGGCTGGATCAGCGGCGACGAGGCCTACATGAAGGCCAACGACAAGGCCCGGTTCCGGCAGTTCCTCAAGAACCCACCGACGGATTTCACCGAGGCGTGAGGGGATTCTTCCGGCGAGGATGACTTTCGGGAGGCAGGCGATGAGAAAACCGGAGATCGACTATATCCTGGGCAGGATGCTTGATTCCCAGCAGAACGTCTCGGACCTGAACATCACGGTGGGCAGGCCCTTCCAGGTGGAGAGCTCAGGGCAGCTGACCGGCGTCGAGATGGATCCGCCGTTTCCCAGACTGACCCCTTTCCAGACGGAGATCTTCGCGCTCAACCTGATCAACCAGGACCGGCGACTCACCGAGGCCCTCCTC
>CAYOGU010000136.1:0-9457 GCA_964403345.1 uncultured Syntrophus sp.
GGAGGAGCAGCCCCGTGTATTGGCCCAGCGAGGGCGATGCCCCCGAGACAGAGGCTCCGATCCTGGCGCCGACATACTTGCCGGCCTTTCGCCCCACCATGATCAGGACGGTCAGGAGGATACCCGCCCTGAAAGTGTTGAAGTCGAAAAGCATGCCGTTTAAGGTGAAGAAGAGGATGAAGAGCCCCTCCTCGATGGGGTCGAGGGCGGAGATCGTTTCCGGGCGTCCGGTCCCGTTCAAAACGATGAATCCAGCGGCCATGGCGGCCAAGAGGATGGAGAAGTCGAAGAGCTCACAGAGGCCCGTGAGGGCTAGGAGGCTGCCGAAGACGCTGATGAAGAGCGGACCCCGTGAGGTGACCTGCCGCAGGACCCTTTGGAGGATCCACCCCGACAGAGTTCCCACGACAAGCGAGGCCCCGATATGGAAGAGGGGGGCGGTAAGACATCCGGTCAGGGAAAGGGGAGTCCCTTTGGCCAGAGGTCCCATGAAACCCATGGCCGTGGCGAAGACGATGACGGTCAGGATGTCGGTCAGGGCCAGGACCGACAGCGAGGTGGTCGTGACGGGTCCCTGGGCCCTGTATTCGCGGATAATGGCGACGATGGCTGCGGGGGCAGAGGAGATGGCGATTGCCCCCAGAAGGAATGCCATGGGGATGAAGGTGTTTCGGTAGCCCGTCCCTTCGATGTGGACGGCCATGGGCGCGGCAACGAGGATCAGGGACACCGTGAGGATGCAGGGCGAGAAGGCCTGAAGCGCCGTGATCCCGGCAATTGCACGACCCAGGCGCCGCACACTTTCAATGCGCAGGCCGCCGCCGATCAGATAGGCGATGACCCCCAGGGTAATCGGCGTGACAAAGGAGAGCCGCTCGACGGTCTCCGGGGTGATGACAGGCAGAATCCTGGGGTTGAGCAGGATCCCGGCGAGGAGGTACCCGGTGATCCTGGGAAAACCGATGCGGGACGCCAGACCGCCGGACAAGGTCCCCGCCGCCAGCATCATCAGGGAAGCGATCAAAAGCTCTATTGCCATTCTGCCTCCAGGGGAGAGGAAAAAAGGCCGTACGCCTTACAGAGATCGGCAGCGGTTATAGAGGTTCATCTTGGCCTCACCCCGCGGTCTGTCAGGAACTGCACCAGGGCCTCGTAGGGCTTCGCTCCGACCAGGGTCCAACCGTCCAGGACAAAGGTCGGGACAGCCGAGATGCCGAGCCTTCCGGCCAGGGCCCAATCGTCATCGACGGTCTGACCAAAGGCCCGTGTCTCCAGGATCTTCAGGGCTTCCGGCCCGGAAAGCCCCACTGACTTGGCAATCCCGACCAGGACGTCGGTATGGGCGATGTTGGCGCCGTCGACGAAGTAGGCCTTAAAGACGGCGTCGTGAAAGGCGTCCGCCTTTCCGCAATCCTCCGCCCATTTCCCCAGCTCCGTGGCGAGCCGGCTGTTGTAGGTCATCGTCCGATCTCCCAGGGGCAGGCCCAGTTCAGCCGCCGCCCGCTCCTGGCGGGCCTTCACCTTGTGCGGGTCGAGATTCATCCCCAGGTAGAGGGCCTCCAGGTTGAGCCCTTCCTCCGGGGTGTCGGGGTGAAGGGGGAAGGCCCGCCACTGGATCCCGATGGCAAAATCCTGCCGCAATCTCTCCATACGCCCGGTACTGAAGTAACACCAGGGTCAGACATAATCGGAAAAGACATCGAGCCGTTTGGGTAGGTCCATGGGTTCCTCCAGGTCCGGGGTCCCTTGTCGGGGGTTCCGGGTGATTGTGCCCGCCTCTGCGTCAGGGGCGCACGTCGGTCGCGACGCCCCTGACGGCTGTCGGGCCGTCCGCCTGCGGAACGCCTTCCGGGAAGGCCATACTTCGGAGCTTCTCCAGGTATTCCTGGTAGCGGTCCAGGTAGAAGGCCAGACCCCGGGAGAAGTTCCTGCCGATAAGGCCATCGAGGAAGAGCTGGCTGATCTCGCGCTGCCGCTGGAGAATGCATTGAGATCGGACGAATATTCGTTTCTCCTCCTCCGACAGGGCCCGGATCCTGGCCGCAAGGACGCTCCGGGCGCGGGGCTGGTACATCCAGAAGTAGAGGAGGTCCAGGGCATTGATGATGATGATCCGTTCCAAGTCCGCCGCTTCGGCGCTGAGCGTCCTGATGAACTCCTTGGGCGACTCGAGCATCGCCAGGACGTCTTTCTCGGGGAAGAGGAGTTCGAGGCGGGCGTAAGCGTCGAAGAGCTGCCTGAACTTGGCGGCGTAGTCCCGTTCCCTGAGGCGGATGTTCTCGTAGCGGTCCGCGAGACCCTCGATGACGCCGGCGACGCAGTCGGAGGCGGCCTTGGAGATGACAGCCGCCCATTTCTGGAGGACTTCGGCGATCCTCGGGACGCCTGCCTCGTAGAGGATGCCGCCGACCGCGGCGTTGAAGAGGATGGCCAGCGGGATGGACAGGACGCTCCGGAAGAAATTTCCGAAGATCGCCCCTTTTGGGAGGCCCCTGAAGGCGTTGTGGCTCGAGAGGTACAGGCCGTTGGCCAGGGCCATGACGGCGTACAGGAGCGTCGGGTTGGTGGCCGTGGTGATGCCGAAGGTTCGGTCAAGGAGGACCGTCTTGACCAAGTAGTCCAGGAGCGGCACCGAAAACCCGGTGAAGAGGAGCGAGTCGGTCAGGCGTCCCCAACTTACGTAGTCGTTCCAGCGCAGGAGGGGGGAGCGGCGGAAACCGCCCCCGCCGAGGACCGACTGGAGGATGTTCCGAAGCCCCGTGATCCCGAACCAGATGAAGGCCCCGCCGTAGGCCAGGAGCCACCAGTCCTTGGTCAGGGCGAAGGTGAGGAAGGCCGGGATGAAGCCGATCAGCACCTTGATCGCATTCCGTACGCCGCTGTTCAGGTAGCGCCAGGTTCCTCCCGCCTCGCTTTGTGCCCGCCGCTCCTCCAGATAAAGGTCGTTGCCGCCCTCCTGGTGGAGGCCGCCCAGGGGGATGATGTTCCCCGGCGACTCGAACCGGGTGGCGTTGTCCTGGACCTCCCAATCCCGCAGGCGCTGCTCGCCCAGGTGTCGCAGCCCTGGCAGGGTCCGCAGGCCTTCGAGCCAGCGTTTCATGGCCCCTCTTGCGGTGTCGGACAGGAAGGTCGTCCTCAGATAGGCTGTCATCCGGACGGGGAGGACGAAGACCGACGGGAACATCGTGCGCGGGAGCGACTTGACGGCGCGACGGGTCAGGGTGTCGCGGAGGATTAGACCCATGCCATAGTGGTGCAGCGAGCGGCTGGTCGAGTCGCTGCCGATGTTCGCCTTGAGGGGGACCATCCGGTAGCGCGACTGGAGGGCCGGGATGTTGCGGAGGATCTCGGTCAGCTTCACGATCCGATCGTCCCGATCGGGACAGGCGGACCGTTCGAGGCGTTCGATCATGCCCCGGATCCGCTTCTTCAAGGCGATGACGTTCCCCTCGTTGAGAACCCCCTGCAGGTCGCTGATCTCGGGGTAGTGGCGGCTCTTCCCGGCGACGTGGTCCTTGAGGTTGAAGATTTCCAGGTGGGTGATCATCCCCCTGCAGTCGTAGAGGATCTCCAGGACATCCTCCACCGAAAGGTCGCTGAGGTTCAGGCAGATCCGGCAGCCGGCGTGAAGCCGGTCCAGCTTGACGAGCAGCTCGCGGGGGGCGAGCCGCAGGAGCGGCGGCAGATCCGTTTCCCCGTGGGGGAGATCGGGCTCCGGGAGGGAGGCGTCCTGCGATGGCCGCAAGTAGGCCTCGACGATGGCCTCCGAGTCGAGCTCGCGCATCTTGCCGACCAGGGCCTCCAGACGGCCCCGCTCCTCTTCGTTGGCCCCGGCATATCGGTCCCTAAGTCCTGCGACGCGGGCCTCCATCAAGGGCAGGAGGTGGCTGTGGATGTATTCCGCCAGGTGGAGGATCGAGGCTTGGCCGCCACCGACGAAGGCGAGGAACTCCTCCGGGACCAGGGGCGCCAGCTCGATGCCGAAAGCCCCGTTCAGGGCCGGGCGGTGCCTCTCGTTGAATTCCCCCAGGACCGTCAAAACGTGGCGTTTCTGGTATTCCGAGACCTGCTGTTCCTCTTCCATAAAAGCCCGGACGGTCGGCTCGGCCAGGAAGGCGAGAAAGTCCCCCGCGTCGGTGAATCCCCGGGGGACCCAGATGAAGCGGATGCCCCGGCCCCGGAACCGACTTCCCAGGGAGACCCCGATGCGGATCGTGATCCCCATGACCTGGCCCGCATCGAGCAGTTCCGCCGCGGCCTCGGGCGGGACGAAGTTGTAGTAGATCACCGTCAGGCGCCGGATTCCCTTGATCCAGGCGTCCATGATCAGGTGGGTGGGAGTCTTGCGCCCCTTCGTGTTGGCGTCGTGGACATGATCGTCGAAGGCGATCTGGTTCCACTCCTCGGGCATCTCCAGGAGGTGGTATCGCCGCAGCTCTTCGCGGATCAGGCGCGGCCTCCCCGAGGCGGCCATGCGGAAGTCGTGGGCCAACTCAAGACGGCGGCCGTAGTCCCCCCGCACACGGACCAGTTCCTTGACGATCTGGAGCAGGACCCGGGCGGTGTTGTAACGAAGCGAACTGTGGGTGATGTTCATCACTTCGTCGTGAAGGGCCCGCAGGGCCCTGATCCGGTCGTCGGCCCGGCCGATTTCCAAGGAATGGAGCAGGTCGGCCATGGCGTAGGCGATCCGGAACCCTTGGGAGGCGGCCATCTCTTTGATGCCGTGGGGGTTCAGGTAGGGGTTAAGCAGGTCCTTGAAGCTCTTGCGAGAGGTCTCACGGGCAAGGACCTCTTCGATGAATCTAAGCAGTTCATGGTCTTTCCGGTCGAAGAGAAGGCTGGTGATGGGGATGCTCATTGGTCAATGTTCCCCCCGGCTGTACTCATCGGCCCACTGGTCGACCATTTCGATGAGGCCCTGCAGGGGGCGGGAGAGGTATTTGTCCTTGTGGTGGATCAGGTAGAACTTCCGCGTCATAGCGGGGTCCGACAGGGGGATCGCCTTGAGCTTTCCCATCTCGATTTCCTTGCTGACGACCCGGCGGGTGATGACGGCCACGCCCAGTCCCTCCTCCACGGCGGTCTTGATCGCCTCGTTGTTCGAGAGCTCCAACGGGATCGAGACGCTGATCCCATGCCGGCGGATGAACTCCTCGGTGCTTCTGCGGGGGGCCGATCCTTTTTCATGGACGATCAGGGAGTGCCCCGCCAGGTCATGGGGTTCGATGACCGCCTTGGCTGCAAAGGGGTGCCCCGTCGGGACGATGATCTGGTAGCTGTCCTGCAGGACCTCCCGAGAGAAGAGCTTCTTGTGGGGCACGGCATAGGAGATAAACCCCAGGTCGTTGGCGAGCGACGCGGTCTTCTCCACAATCTGTTCCGTCGGCAGGATCTCCACAGCGATCCGGATCCTGGGATTCATGCGGGTGAAACGGTTGAGGATGTAGGGTAGGTAATAGGAGCCGAAACTCTCGCTGGACAGGATCCGGATGAACCCCCTTTTCCGCTGCTGAAAATCCCGGAGGCTTTCCTCGGCCTGATGCTCCATCTCGAAGATGGACTCGGCGATGCTGTAGAGGACCTCGCCGGCGTCGGTCAGGGCCATCTTCTTCCCGAAGCGGTTGAAGAGCTTGAGCTCGTAATGCTCCTGGAGGCGCTGGATTCCCTTGGTCACGGCTGGCTGGGTAATGTAGAGGGCCTCTGCGGCGGCGCTGAGGCTCCCATGCTTGGCAGCCAGGTAGAAGATCTTCAGTTGGTTGAGGTTCATGCTTTATAACCTATAATTATTTATATGACGCCATGGATTATTTTTGATGACTTTATGTGGATAAAGAAGGTTTGTCAAGGGATCAGATGGGACAGGACAGGTGGGAAAGGTCATCTCCCACGACAACCTTCTGACCGGGCCGATGGACCGATACCATCGACGAACCGGATAGGTCCGGGGGACTGCGTCCGCACGGGATGTGAAAGCTTGACAATCGTTGAATAAGAATGATACCGAAAAACTTTCGCAGCAGAATCGGTGAAAAAAACGGGAATTTTGACAACTGGGAGAAACCATGGCGGTAAACAGGCGAGAAGAACTGCTCGATGAATTGGTCAACCTCTGCAGGCAAATTGGACAGGAGGTCCCGGAAAAGAAAGCGGAGGAATCCCATCCTAAGCGAACTTCCGTGATGGCCGATGATGATCGTGTGTCCTGGATGGATGGAGAGGGGCTTCGGGATTCCCCCAATCCGGGTCATTTGCTGAAGAAGTTGATCCCGGCGCTTTTGAAGATTGCCCTCATGACCTGCATCTTCTTTTCCATCTATGAGGTGACCAAGCAACTCTTGTTTTCCCGGATCATCCTTTGGCAGTCCCACATCATCACCATCATTTTTGCGAGCCTTGTGGCGGCCCTGGGGGCCTATTTCCCGCTGAGGCGCATCGAGATCCTCTATGAACGAAGCATGAATGAATTGGCCGCCAGGAAACAAGCCCAGGCCATTCAACGTGAAAGTGAGGAACGTTACCGACAGCTGTTTGAGATGGAATCGGACGCGCTTTTTCTGATCGACGATGAGACAGACCAGATCCTGGAAGTGAATGATGCGGCGGTCAAGCTCTACGGCTTTGAACGGGAGGAGTTGTTGGGAATCAGAAGTGTGGATCTGGTCGGGAAGGTCAGCGACATCGACTCCTTAAGGGACGAGCAGGAGATTCAGGGATCGGTCTGTTTACATCGGAGGAAGGGGGATGGCGTTTTCCCCGTGGAAATTACCACTTCTCTGGTGACCTGGTACGGCAGACGGGCCCGGTTGTCGGCGGTTCGGGATGTCACCGAGCAGTTGAACGCCCAGAATAAGATTGAAAGGCAGCGGGCATTTCTCAAAAAAGTGATCGATGCCGTCCCGAATCTGATCTATGTCAAGGACAGGGAAAACCGGATCCTGCTGGTCAACCGGACCCTTGCAGGGATGTTCGCAATGACCTCCGAACAGATGGTCGGAAAGACCTTCACGGAGCTTCTTTCCCAATCTGAACTGTCCAAGGCGATCCACCGGGATGACCTTTCCATTCTGCGGGGGGAGAAGGACCGAATCGAGCGAGAGGAGAGTTTCTTGGATGCTTCGGGGACTACGCAGTGGAGATACACGATTAAGGTCCCGATGAAGGATGCCGAAGGCCGTGTGGAACAACTGATCGGTGTCAGTACCGACATTACAGAGCGCAAACTTGCTGAAGAGGCGCTGAAGAAGAGGGAGATGGAACTGGAGGTCAAGTCGAGAAATCTGGAGGAGGTCAACACCACCCTCAAGGTCCTGCTTAGGCAACGCGAAGAGGACAAACGGGAAATCGAGGAGATGTTCCTGTCCAACGTCAAGGATCTGGTGATCCCCTATGTGGAAAAGATGAAGGGCAGTTCCCTGGATGTCGAACAAAAGGCCTGTCTCGAAACCCTGGAAGCCCACCTCAACGACATCATCTCTCCTTTCGTGACGAAAATCACCTCCAAGTACATCAACCTGACGCCCAAGGAGATTCAGGTGGCGAGCCTTATTAAGGATGGAAAAACGACCAAGGAAATCGCAGTATTATTGAATATAGCTCCGGGTTCTGTGGACCTCCACAGAAATCATATCCGCAGCAAGTTGGGGATCAACAACCAGAATGTGAATCTACGCTCCTATCTGCTGTCACTTCCATGACCCATGTATCCCCTCTATGTTTTCTATAGGGTATCATCAGACCGGACCCCGGAAGGATGGATTGGTCTCTTGTAACTATCGATCAACAGAGAATGAAATGGCGGATTCGGGATCTTTCCATTAAAGGTTACTGGTCCGTTCCTGTGGACTGGAAAAGATCTATAGGTTTCGTATAAGATCTTTTCATATTACATTTTGCACGATTCCTGGGTACAGTAGCCCATCGTTTATGGAAAGTGATTTAATAACGATTGGTTATGTGAACTTCAGGGGGTCGGCCGATGGAGATTCTGTGGTTTGTCATTCAGATGGTGGTCTATGGCCTGATTGTCGGGCTGATCATCGGTTTGGGTGCATGGGGTTACGCCTTCATCATGATTCATATCGAGAAGGGATGGCTTTTGAAAACGGGACGAAAGACGAGTTCGAATACCTTCAGTCCCATCGGGAAGGCATCTGGAAAGGGTTGTGTCGGATCGTGAGGGGAAACCGGGAAGTTCAACTATGATATAGGGGGACATGATGGCGGAGGGGATACTGAAAAAGAAGAAGATCGGGATCGAGATGCAGGTGGACGAGTTCCTGGACCGAGTCAGCGAGGCGGGTCTGCTCTGTAAGAGTGGGCTGGACCACTATCTGAAGGGGAACATTGATGCCTTCGGTCTGGTCCTGACGAACATCCGTAGATACGGAGCACCGCGGGGACAGCTTGCGGCGCTCCCTGGAGCAGGACCTCTTCAAGAAGACCCTGATCCCCGAGTCCCGGGGGGATGTGATGGAACTCCTGGAGGATATGGACGCCCTCCTGGATCGTTACACGGGTCTGATCTGGCAGTTCGAGATCGAGCGCCCCGACATCTGCGCCGAGTTCCACGAGGACTTCCGGGAGCTGCTGCACTACTCCGTCGAGTCCGTGGAGGCCGACGTCCGCTCCTGCCGAGCCTTTTTCAAGGATCTCAACGCCGTGGCCGACCACATTCACAAGGTCTCCTACTGGGAGAAGGAATCGGACAAGCTCTCCACGCGGCTCCAGCGCACGATCTTCCGGCGGGAGGAGCTCCGTCTGAGCCACAAGATGCACCTGCGTTTCTTCGTCAAGCAGGTGGACCGGATCGCCGACGAGGCCGAGGACGTCGCCGACCGGCTCAATATCTACGTCATCAAACGGATGCTATAGGAGCCCGCCATGTTCGCATTCTTTCTGACGAGCGGTCTTTTCCTCGGCTGGTCCCTGGGGGCCAACGACGGGGCGAACGTCTTCGGGACCGCCGTGGGCTCCCGGATGATCAGCTTCCGGAAGGCGGCCCTCTGCAGCGGCATCTTCGTGATTCTCGGGGCGGTGATCAGCGGCGCCGGGGCGGCCAGGACCCTGGGGGAACTGGGCGCCGTCAACGCCATCGCCGGGGCCTTCGTCGTGGCCCTGGCCGCGGCCGTGACGGTCTACTGGCTCACGGTCCTGGGCTACCCCGTTTCCACGACCCAGGCAATCGTCGGGGCGATCATCGGCTGGGACCTCTTCGCCGGGGCCCTCATCGACTTTGAAGCCCTGGAGAAGATCGTCCTCTCCTGGGTCATCAGCCCCATCCTGGCCGCGATCTTCTCGGCCCTCCTCTACAAAATGATTGCCCTGGGGATGAAGCACGTCCGGATTCACATGTTCAATCTGGACGCCCTCACCCGCGCGGGCCTTCTGATCGCCGGGATCGCCGGTGCCTATTCCCTGGGGGCCAACAACATCGCCAACGTGGTGGGAATCTTCG
>CAYOGU010000137.1:0-9355 GCA_964403345.1 uncultured Syntrophus sp.
GAAGCCGGGCAATCTCCCTTTGCCGGGATTTTGCCGCGATGATGGCGGCATCGATGTCTTCAGCCTGCTCGACCTGGGCGATCCCCCCCATCACGGCAAATTCAATGCACCGTTCCGATCTGGCCTGTTTGCGGGCCCCGGTCCAGACTTCCTGGATGCCCCGCTCCTGGAAGTCCCTGATGAAATCGTCGAGGATGCCTTCCGCTTCCGTCAGATCCGTGAAAGGGAGCAGGGTGACGAATTCGTCGGTGTGGCGGCGCGTGGAAAAGCCTCCGATGGCGCTGAAATGCCGGTTGATGTAAATTCCCAGGCCTCGAATGGCCACCTGGGCGGCATTGTAGCCCGCCCGCTCCCGGACGGCGTCCAGATCGTCCAGAGAGAAAATCGCAATGCAGTAGGTCGACCCGCGTGCCGTCTGCGCCAACTGGGCCTGATGGATCATCTTGAATTGCCGCTTGGAATAGAGGCCCGTCAACTCGTTCTGGAGCCCTTCGAGCGAGCGGATGACCTCATGTTTGAAGGGATGGTCGAAATTCTCCAGTTCCTCCGGAGAGCCCTGAAAAACGATGGAGCGATGATAGAGGGCCAGGATGCGGTTCGAGATGAAGTAGACGTCCGGGATTTCGTGGCTGACCAGGATCGCCGTGAATCCGAACTTCCGCTGATACTGGGCGATCATGCCCAGGATGGCGTTTTTCCGGACCGGGTCCTGTCCGGACGTGGGCTCGTCGAACAGGACGATCTGGGGATCCGTGACCAGGGCCCGCGCCAGGGCTACCCGCTTCTGCATGCCGCCCGAGAGTTCCGAGGGATACTTGTGCGCGGCATCTTCAAGTTCGGTCTGCTCGATCCTGGCCGTCACCAGCCGCTCGATCTCGGCCCCACTCAGGTTCGTCGTTTCCCGAAGGGGAAGGGCGATGTTGTCGCGGACGGTCATGGAATCGAAAAGGGCGTTGTCCTGAAACATGTAGCTGATCCTGGAGAAATGGGCCGCCCGCTCGCCCTTCTTCATCTCGTCCAGGGGCTTGCCCCTGAACAGGATGGCTCCCTCATCCGGCCTGAGCAGGCCGATGATGTGCTTGAGGAGTACGCTCTTGCCCGAACCGCTCAGGCCGATGATCGTCGTGACCTGCCCTTCGTAGATCTGCAGGTTGACCCGCTCGAGGACGGTTCGTTCGCCGAAGCGCTTGGTGACATCCCTGAATTCGATTAAAGGGGGTTCCATGGGGCTCTCCTCAGATGAGCAGGGACGTCACGACGTAGTCCGATACCAGGATCAGGACGCAGGAGATCACGACGGCCGAGGTCGTGGAGAGCCCGACGGCCTTGGCGCCGTGGCTGTCCGTGCGCATGTGGGCGAAATAGCCCTGATAGCAGCAGACCAGGGCGACGATGACGGCAAAGACCACAGACTTGATCAGGCCGTCCGTGACATCTTTGATGTCCATGCTGGTCTGAACGCGGTAGACATAGGTGCTGGCATTGGCGCCCAGAAGCAAGACCCCGGAGACATAACCGCCGAGGATGCCGACCAGGTCGAATACCGTGGTGAGCAGGGGAAAGCTGATCACCGCAGCGGTGATTCTCGGGCTGATGAGGTATCGGAGCGGGTCGATGCGCATCGTGTCCAGGGCGTCGATCTGTTCGGAGATGCGCTGGATGCCGATCTCCGCGGCGATGGCCGAACCTGCCCTGGCGGCGATCATGATGGCCGTCAGGACCGGCCCCAGTTCCCGAACCAGGGTCAGGGTCACCAGGGTGCCGAGGGCCCCCTGGGCCCCGAACTTAACCAGGGCGTGGTAGGATTGAAGGCCCAGCACCATGCCGGTGAAGAAACTGACGAGCATGATGATCATCGTGGACCTGGCCCCGATGTAGTAGATCTGCTGGACGATCTTGTCCACCTGTTTGGGCCGCAAGACCTTCAGGAGCGCCAAAAAAAGAAAGATGGCCGAGGCGCCCAAATGATCGACCCAGCGGATGGCCGCCCGGCCGATCGCGGCAAAGGGCCTCGTCGATGACATCCAGAATCTTGGTCGGTTTTGCATATCATGCCTCGGAATTCCTAGACAGACGGCGGCATGGGGCATCGGTCGGTGCCTCCTGCGGCGCGGTCCATCCAACCGGTTTTGGGGCCATGATACCAGATGCGGAGCCCTCAAGCCAGTGTTTCGCCGCTTTTCTTCCTGTTACGGCCCGACGTCGCCGCCGCCCAGGGCCTTGTAGAGCGTCACCCGGTTCGTGAGGCGGGTCATCTGTAGTGTGATCAACCCCTGCTGCGCCGCATAGAGGGAGCGCTGGGCGTCGAGAACGCCCAGGTAGCTGTCTATCCCCCGGTTGTAGCGGGCGTCGGAGAGGCGGTAGGTCTCGGCGAGAGCCTCGACGAGCGACTCCTGGGCCGCCACCTGACGGTCCATGGTGTCCCTCGCGGCCAGGGCGTCGGCCACCTCCCGGAAGGCCGTCTGGATCGCCTTCTCGTACTGGGTCACCACGATTTCCCTCTGCACCTTCGTCACGTCGTAGGCCGACCAGGTGCGGGCATCGAAGATCGGCAGGGTGATCAGGGGGGCGAAGCTCCAGGTGTTGCCCCCGGATTTGAACAATCCCGACAGGTCGGCGCTTGCGGTTCCGACGCTCGTCGTCAGGGCGATACGGGGGAAGAAGGCCGCCCGAGCCGCACCGATGTTGGCGTTGGCCGCCTTGAGCTGGTGCTCCGAGGCCAGGACATCCGGCCGTCGCAGGAGGATTTCCGAGGACAGGGCCGCCGCGATCTCCCTGGGGGGGGCAATGCCGGCCAGATCGGCGGGGAGGAGCTCCTGCGGCAGGGGAGACCCCACCAGGAGATCGAGGGCGTTCTGGTCCAGCGAGACCGATTGCGTGTAACGGGCCACGTTGCCCTTGGCCGTCTCCACCTGGCTCTGCGACCGGCGCAGGTCCAGCTCTGAGGCGAGGCCGACATCGTAACGTTTCCGGATCAATCGGTGCGAGGTCTCCTGCGCTTCCAGGGTGGAAACGGCCAGCTTCAAGTTCTGCCGGTCCGCCGCCAGGGCGAGGTAGGCGTTCGCCACGTTGGAAACCAGGAGGATCTGGGCGCTGCGCCGGGCCTCGTCGCTGGCGAGGTACTCCTCCAGGGCCTGGTCCTTCAGGCTGCGGATCCGGCCGAAGAAGTCGATCTCCCAGGAACTGACGCCGAGTTTGACGTCGTACCGCTCCGAGGTCCTCGCGCTTCCCGTGGACGAGAGGTCCGCCGGGACCCGTTCGAGGCTTCCGCTTCCGATCGCGTTGACCGACGGCAGGAGCTCGGCCCGTTGGACGCCGTAGAGGGCCCGCGCCTTTTCGGCATTCAGGGCTGCGAGGCGCAGGTCGCGGTTGTTGCGCAGGGCGGTTTCGATGACCTTCTGCAACCGCGGGTCGGCAAAGAACTCCCGCCAGGGCAAGTCCGCCGCCGAGACTCCCTTCACCGGATCCGCACCGGCCTGCCAGCGGGACGGGACGGGGGCGTCCGGCCGCTTGTATTCCGGGACCAGCGTGCATCCTCCGAGGAGGGTGACGATCAGGACGAGGACAAGAAACCGTTTTCCATTCATATCAAGACCTTTCAGGAATTTCGCACCATCCGAAGATCGAAGCCAGAAGGCGTCCAGGGGATCCATGTCATCGATCTTCTGCTGTCTGGACGGCGTCCGTGCGGGCCGCCTCGGGCCGTCTGCGTTTGCCGAAGATTTTTTCGATCAGCACATAGAAAAGGGGCGAGAAGACGACCACCAGGGCCGTGGCGGTCACCATCCCCCCCAGGACGCTGGTCCCGATGGCGTTCTGGGCCCCCGCCCCGGCGCCGGTGGTGACGGCCAGGGGCAGGACGCCGAAGCCGAAGGCCAGCGAGGTCATGACGATGGGCCGAAACCGCAGCTTCGCCCCTTCCACCGTCGCCTCGATCAGCCCCATCCCCCTCTCCACGCCGGCCTGGGCGAACTGGACGATCAGGATGGCGTTCTTCGTCGTCAGGCCCAGCGTGGTCAAAAGGCCGATTTGGAAATAGACATCGTTGGCCAGCCCGCGCGTGCTCGAGGCGATGACGCCGCCGATGACCCCCAGCGGGAGGACCAACAGAATCGAGATGGGGATGGGCCAGCTCTCGTAGAGCGCGGCCAGGCACAGGAAGATCACGAAGATAGAGAAGGCGTATAGGAGGGGCGCCTGGTTGCTCGACATCCGCTCCTGGTACGAGAGCCCCGTCCAGTCGAAACCGAACCCCTTGGGCAACTTGGTCATCGCCTCCTCCATGGCCTGCATGGCCTCGCCGGAACTCCTCCCCGGAGACGGTTCCCCCCAGATGTTGATGGAGGGGAATCCGTTGTAGCGCGACAGCTTCGGGGAGCCGGTGGTCCAGCGGCCGGTGGCGAAGGAAGAGAAGGGGACCATCTTGCCCTCCGTGTTGCGGACATAGAGCTTCTCCAGGTCCTTGGGCAGCATCCGGTAGGGGGCGTCGGCCTGGACATAAACCCGTTTTACCAGGCCGCCCTGGATGAAGTCGTTGGCGTAGGCACTGCCGAAGGCTGCCGAGATCGTCCGGTGAATGGAGGAGAGGGGGACTCCCAGTGCCCCGGCCTTCTCCCAGTCCACATCGATTCGATACTCGGAGACGTCCTCCATGCTGTTGGGCCGCACGGCGGTCAGGCGCGGGTCTTTGGCCGCGATCCCCAGGAGCTGGTTCTGCGCCGCTGTCAAGGCCTCGTGTCCCATGCCGCCCCGGTCCAGGAGTTGGAAATCGAACCCTTTGGCCTGGCCCAGCTCGACCACAGCCGGTGGGGGAAAGGCGAAGATGAGGGCGGTGCGGAGTTGCGAAAAGGTCGCCATGGCCCTTCCTGCAATGGACTTGGCCCTGAGATCGTTCCGGTCGCGGAGCTTCCAATCCTTCAGCTTGATGAAGACCATGCCGTTGTTTTGTCCTCTCCCCGAAAAGCCGATGCCCGAAAGGGTCATCGTCGATTCAACGGCCTCCTTTTCCTTGTCCTGGAAATACTGTTCGATTTGGCGCGTGACCGCCATGGTCTGCTCCAGCGTGGCACCCCTGGGCATGATCACCTGGGCCATGAGCATCCCCTGGTCCTCGTCGGGCAGGTAGGCCGTGGGCATCCGGAGGAACAGGACTCCCATGATTGCCACGATCACGATGAAGATGGCGAGGTAGCGCAGCTTCTTCGCCAGGGAGCGGCGGACCAGCCGAACGTAAAGGTCCCGGAGCTTGAAGAAAATCCGGTCGAACCAGCGGAAGAAGGGGCGCAGGAAGAAGATTGCGTGCTGGGCCGAGGTATGCCCCGCCGGGACCGGCTTGAGGAGCGACGCGCACAGGACCGGCGTCAGGATCAACGCCACGACCACTGACAGGAGCATGGAAACGATGATCGTCACCGAGAACTGCCTGTAGATGACGCCCGTGGAGCCGGGGAAGAAGGCCATGGGGCCGAAGACCGCCGAGAGGACCAGGCCGATGCCAATCAGGGCGCTGGTGATCTGCTCCATGGACTTGGCCGTGGCCTCCCGGGGCGAAAGCCCCTCTTCGCGCATGATCCGCTCGACGTTCTCCACCACCACGATGGCGTCGTCAACCAGAAGCCCGATCGCCAGGACCATGGCGAACATGGTCAGCATGTTGATGGAATAACCGAAGTATCCCAGCATCGCGAAGGTTCCCAGAATGACCACCGGTACGGCGATCGTCGGGATCAGCGTGGCCCGCATGTTTCCCAGGAAGAGCCACATGACGAGAAAGACCAGGAGGATCGCCTCGAAGAGGGTCTTCACCACCTCCGAGATGGCCACCTTGATGAAGGGGGTTGTGTCGTAAGGATAGGTGACCTTAATTCCCGTCGGGAAGTAGCGTCCCATTTCGGCCAACTTTGTCTTGACCGCGTCGGCCGTGTCCAGGGCGTTGGCACCGGCGGCCTGACGGATCGCTAAGCCTGCCGAGGGCTTCCCGTTGAAGAAGGCTTGGATATCGTAGGCCTCGGTCCCCAGTTCCGTCCGGCCCACGTCCTGGATCCGTACGATCGAGCCGTCCGGATTGATCCGAAGCGGAATGTTGGCGAACTCCTTGGGTGTCTTGAGCATATTCTGGACGACGATGGAGGCGTTCAAGCGCTGGCCTTCCACCGCAGGCGCCCCGCCGAACTGGCCGGCGGAGACCTCCACGTTGTAGGTCTTGAGCGCTGTCAGGACGTCGTCCACGGTCAGGCGGTAGTCGTTCAGCTTGTCGGGGTTGAGCCAGACGCGCATGGCGTAGCCGGAGCCGAAGATCTCCACCTCGCCCACCCCCGGCACCCTCGCCAGGATCTTCTCTAGGTTGGATTTGGCGTAGTCCCGAAGGTCGTTGCCGTCCATGCTGCCGTCTTCGGAGATCAGCCCCACGATCATCAGGTAGTTCCGCGTCGATTTGCTGACCGTGACCCCCTGGTCCTGAACCGTCTGAGGGAGACTCGACATGGCAAGCTGGAGCTTGTTCTGCACCTGGGACCAGGCCATGTCCGGATCGGTCCCGGGCTTGAAGGTCAGCTCGAGTCGGGCGCCGCCTGCCGAGTCCGAGGTGGCGGACATGTACAGGAGCTTGTCGAACCCGGTCATCTTCTGCTCGATGATCTGGGTCACGCTGTTTTCCACCGTTTCCGCAGAGGCCCCCGGGTAGCTGGCGCTGATCGCGATCGAGGGCGGTGCGATGGGGGGATACTGGGAAATGGGCAGGTTGTAGATCGCCAGCCCTCCCAGCGCCATGATGATGATGGCGATAACCCAAGCAAAAACCGGACGGTCCAGGAAGAATTTCGACAGCATCGCGCGCCTCCGTCAGTTCGCTTTTGGGGCTGGCGGCGCGGTCTTGGCGCCCTCCCCAGCCGATTTTTCCGCGCCCGATGCAAAGGGGACGGCCTTCACGGAAGCGCCGGGCCGGATCTTCTGCAGCCCTTCGACGATGAGTCGGTCGCCCGGGGCCAGACCCGTCGTAACGAGCCATTCGCTGCCGATGGCCCGGTCGAGTGTGAGCATTTTCTGCTGGACCTTTCCTGCGCTGTCCACGACGAATGCGTACGGATTTCCCTTGAGGTCGCGCAAAACGCCCTGTTGGGGGACCAGGATCGCCTGGGGATTGACGCCTTCTTCCACCACGGCCCGGACGAACATGCCCGGCAGGAGGATTCCCTTCGGATTGGGAAAGACCACCCGGAGGATGACCGAGCCGGTCGTCTGATCGACGGTGACCTCGCGGAATTGGAGCGCCCCATCCCAGGGATACTGGGTGTTGTCTTCCAGAAGGAGGCGGACCTTGTTCCGGATCTGCCCGTTAGGGTCCAGTTGTCCCTTCTCCATGCGCCGCTGCAGCCGAAGCAGTTCGGTCGTCGACTGGGGGACGTCGACGTACATGGGGTCCATTTGCTGGATCGTTGCCAGGGCCGTCGGCTGGCCGGCCGTCACCAGGGCGCCTTCCGTGACATTGGACCGCCCGATGCGGCCGGCGATGGGAGCCTTGACAGAAGTGTATCCCAGATTGATTTCGGCGGTCTCGACCGTGGCCTTGCCATACTGGATGTCCGCCTCGGTCTGCTTCAGCGCCGCTGCCGCGTCGTCGTAGTCCTGCTGGCTGACCGCCTTTTCTGTCAGCAGTTCCTTCAACCGGTTGGCCTTCAGGCGGATCGCCTGGAGGTTGGCCTCGGACCGGCTGAGGGCGGCCTTGGCATTGTCCAGCGCCGCCTGGTAGGGGGCCGGATCGATCCGATAGAGGACCTGGCCGGACTTCACGTCGGAGCCTTCCGTGAAGAGGCGCTTCTGGATGATGCCGCCCACCTGGGGGCGTACCTCGGCGGCCCGGTTGGCGGAGGTCCTCCCCGCCAGTTCCGTCGTCATCACCAGCGGCTTGCTTTGCACCGTGACGACGGCCACTTCCGGCGGAGCGCCCTGCGGCGTGCCGGTCTGGGGCTGCTGTCCGCACCCGCCGATGATCAAAAACCCGGAGAGAAGCCCTCCGGCGACGATTCGTTTGGTCTTGTCATGGATTGGCATGTGATACCTCTGTCAGTTCGATTGGGTGACCCGGCAGCGATCCTGTCCGGGTGAACGGTCATGTCTTCAAGGGCTGCCTCATCGCCTGATGGCGTCCCAGCAGGCCTCCGTGGCCTGGTCGATCAGGGTCTCGTCCAGGACGATGAAAGCGAAGATGTGGTCGCGCATCAGGCAGAGCAATGGACCGAAGGCCAGGGAAAAAAGCATGCTGACGGGAAGATCTTTCAGAATCCGCCGGGAGACCCCCTCTTCAAAGATATCGATCAGGATATCCTGGTTTCCGGATCTGCTCAAGAGCCTCTCCCTGTGCAGGGAGATGCCGTAGGGCGAGTTGAAATACTGCTCCATGTAACGGAAATGGAGCGGATTTGCAATAAAATATCGGAGGAGCCCCCGGATCAGGGAGAGGAATCTTTCCCGGACCGGCTTGTCATAGGGGAAGCTTGCCTGGAGAAACAGCATGATCTTCTCCTCCAATTCCCTGTGCAGCTCGCTGATGAGCACGTCCTTGCTCTCGAAATAGCGGTAGATCGTCCCGGCGGCCACGCCCGCCTTCTCGGCGATATCAGCCATCGGGGCGCCGTGGAATCCCTTCTCGCTGATCAGTTCCAGGGCCGCCTGCATGATGTCGTCGCGCTTGTCCGAGTGTTTGCTCATGGTCCGTAATTCTTTGTTCGCTAATGAGTGAATGTTCATTCAGAGAGGCGTTTCTATCCCAACGGAAGGGAAACTGTCAAGGAATATTTTGGCCGATCCCATAAAAATGTGTTATCTTGTACACATGAAAGGATCCATGCGGCGGGGGAGGGCGGTAGATCCAGTAAATCCCAGGAGAGGATGTTTCGCAAATCAGGGGAGGATAGGACTATGATTCCACCGATCAAGAGGATTCTCTACGCGACCGATCTCAGCAAGAATTCCATCTATGCCTATTACTATGCGGTCGATCTGGCGAAGAAATACGACGCCGAGATCGTCATCCTGAATGTCATCGAACCTGTCTCCGAAAAGGCTTACGGGAGTGGGGCGGAGAAACTGCAGATCGAGCAGCACAATGCCTCCATGGAGGTGATCAAGAGCCGGCTCGAGTCGTTCTGCAAGCGGGTGGATGCGCGGAATGGGGCGACCTGCGCGGTCCGCGTCGCCAAGAGCCTCGTCCGGGTCGGCGATCCTGTCGCGGAGATCCTCAAGGCAGCCGAAGAAGAGGGATGCGACCTGATCTTTATGGGCAAGCACAGCCGGGGCTTTCTGGCCCAGACCCTCCTGGGCAGCGTCTCGGGGGGCGTTCTGGATCGCTCACGGAAAC
>CAYOGU010000138.1:0-1946 GCA_964403345.1 uncultured Syntrophus sp.
GGGCTGCTCCTCCTGCCCAAGGCCGGCCTCACCCTGGGGTTGGCAGCCATCGCCCGGGAAGCCTTTCCCCTTTTCGGTGATGTCCTCTTTCAGGCCCTCATGGCCTCGACCCTATTCAACATGTTCCTCACCCCGCCCCTGGCCAAGCATGCCCTGATCCGATCAGGCGAAAGCACCATCGTCCACGCGGGGAGGAACCCCGGATCCAGGATGACCCCTCCTGCCGCTTGACTATATCCATGCAGGGGCTATATGGTAGGACGAGGGGCGTTGTTTCGACCATTCCCCCTCACCGTGTCCATCTCTCGCAAGGGGAAGGAAACGATCCATAAGAAAACAAGGGGGCGGCTTATGGCGAATGCGGTGCTGGTGACGGACATGCTCCGGGGGTTCATGGAGGAGGGGCGGCCCCTCTATTGCGGCGCCAACGCCCGTCGGATCATCCCCAATATCCAGCGGCTGCTGGAAAGAGAGCTTGCCGCGGGCTCGAAGATATTCTTCGTCTGCGATCACCATGACGAGGACGATCTCGAGTTCAGGATGTTTCCGCCGCACTGCATTGCCGACACGATAGAAACGGAGGTCATCCCGGAACTCGCGAAGTTCCCCGGCGAGATCGCCAGGAAGAAACGCTACAGCTCCTTTGCCGGCACCGACCTCGCGCTGAGGCTGAAGAAGCTCGAGCCCGAAAAGATCATCATCTGCGGGGTCTGTACGGACATCTGCGTCTGCCATACGGCGGCCGACGCTCGCAACCTCGATTATCCCGTCGAGGTGCCGGTGGACTGCGTGGCGTCCTTCGACGAAAAGGCGCACGCCTATGCCCTGCGGCACATGGAAAAGGTCCTTGGCGTCAAGGTGATTGGCCATTCCCCCCAGGAATTGCCGCCCCCCAGATTCAAACCGTCGGAAGGGGTCCTTTCCGGAGACACCGCCGATATCTATTTTCCCCGCGCCATAGAAATCCTCAAGAAAGAAGGCCTCAACCCGATTGCGACCATGGAGGTCTTCGGGAGTCGGCCGGGGATCCTCTGCGGCATCGAGGAGGCGATGGCCCTGCTGAAGGAGGTCCTGCCGAACGACTGCCGCGAGGTCTGGGCCTTGGGGGAGGGGGAGCCCATCGCGCCGAAGGAGGTGGTGCTGCGCATCAGGGCTCCCTATCGGAGCTACGGTCTCTACGAGACGGCGATCATCGGCATGCTGGCCCACGGCACCGGCTGGGCGACCGCGGCGCGGGAGTGCGTCCGGGCGGCGGGCAACATCCCGGTGGTCAGCTTCGGCGCGCGACACGTGCACCCCGCAGTGGCCGGCGTGATGGACTATGCGGCGGTGGTGGGCGGATGTAAGGGCTGTTCCAGCATCGAGGGCGGCCGGCTGACCGGACTATCTCCCTCCGGCACCATGCCCCACGCCCTGATCCTGGTGGTGGGGGACACGGTCAAGGCGACGGAGCTCTTCGACAGGCACATGCCTCCGGAGGTGCCGCGGGTATCCCTCGTGGACACCTTCCTGGACGAGGCCCAGGAGAGCCTGCGTGTGGCCGCGGCGCTGGGGGAAAGGCTGAAGAGCGTCCGGCTGGATACCCCGAGGGAACGCGGGGGCGTCACCCCGGAACTCGTCAGGGAGGTGCGCGCCAGGCTCGACCAGGCCGGTCATCGGCATGTGGGGATCTTCGTCAGTGGCGGCATGGACCCCGAACGCATCCGTTATTTCATCGAGCGCGGCGCGCCGGTGGACGGATTCGGGGTAGGGAGTTATATCAGCGGGGTGAAGCCGATCGATTTTACCGCCGACCTGCACGAGGTGGACGGCAGGCCGATCGCCAACCTGCGGGTCGCGACCTCCGAGAACTGGCGCGACAAGAACACCGGCGAGCGCAAGGAAAAGACCGAGTGGCACCGCGTGGTGATCTTCAGCGAGGGCCTGTGCCGGATCGCCGAGCAATA
>CAYOGU010000138.1:1956-9355 GCA_964403345.1 uncultured Syntrophus sp.
ATACCGGGCGTAACGCCCAGCCCGCGGCTGCGGCGGATTCTGTAAACTCGGGATTGTCGCTCCCCGGCCCTTTCGGGGCAGGGCATATCAGGCCCCCCCGGCAGCCGGAACCGTCCTG
Organism: uncultured Syntrophus sp.; assembly: GCA_964403345.1. Taxonomy (GTDB): domain Bacteria; phylum Desulfobacterota; class Syntrophia; order Syntrophales; family UBA5619; genus JAKAFS01. The sequence goes on from CAYOGU010000138.1 coordinate 2,075, forward strand.
GGAAGGCGGGACGCCGCGACTATCGCGCAAAGACCCAGGCGGCGACCTCGGGGTTGGAGCGCGGTTGGGCGGCCACGGGCCCCGGTCCCCAGCCGTAGATGGGAACCGCCCGCTCGTGGAGCGAACCGTGAGAGCGGATCGCGAGCTCCTGGCGGGGAGCCGGGAGCGAACCAAAGACCGTATCTCGATTGGCCAGGACAAAGAGATGGCCGATCCGGTCCGTTCGGAGGCGGTAGCGGATCGCCGCCGCGGCGGCCTTCATGACATCTTCGACGCCTTTCTCTTCCCGCAGAGCCGCCATCGCCTCCGGGATTGCGGCAGGTTCCCTGAGATAGATGTAGGCGGCCCCGCCGAGGTTCTGGTGATGGACGACGTGGCGGTCCTTGATGATGGGGACGGCCTGGGCGTCGATCCCCCTTGCCTTCAGGATCGCCGCCAGGTCCAAGGCGCGCGTCTTGGCGTTCATCCCGTGGTCGGCCGTGACCACCAATTCCAGATCAGGCGTCGCGTTGATGATCTCGCCAATCAGCCGGTCGATCTCCCGGATGTTCCGGACCGACGGTTCGGAGCCGGGCGGGAAGGTGTGGTTTACGTAGTCGGTGGTGGAGACGTAGAGGAAATCGGGCGGGTCATCGCGGAGAAGACCGATCGCAGCCCTTAGGAGCCAATGGTTCACCTCGATCGTGTAGATCCCCGGCGGCACGCCGACGCGGTCCACCAGCCGGTCCGAGGGCCTCTCCGCCGATTCAGCGATCGCAGCCCCGTCAGCGATGAGGGTCTTGAGTTTGTCTTTGGCTGTGAGGAGGGCGGCCTTCCCCCCTCTGCGCGCGACGCGGCGGAAGGCCGTCTCCGCCAACAGGTATTCGGGGGATTCCATGTAGTCTTCCCGGCCGGTTGAAGGATCCAGCAGGTAGTTGGAGGTGATTCCGTGAGTCTCGGGGGAACTGGCGGTAACGATGGAGGTGTTGTTCACGTTGGTCACCGTCGGCACGACCGCCTGGCCGATCGTATGGAAACCCTCCCGGGCGATGGCATCAAGATTGGGCGTCTCGGCTGCGGCCAGACAATCGGGTCCGCAGCCGTCCAGACAGACGATCACCCGCGTGCTCATTCTTTCCCTCCCTTGCCCAGACAATCGAGATTGAAGAGTCCTTCCATGGTGTCGATGACGGGAACATGGGCCTTGATGTCGGGCCAGTTCCGCTGGACGCTGCGGTGCCTGAGCCAGACGGGGTGCATGCCGACGGCCTCGGAACCCAGGATGTCGATCCGCCAGTCGTCGCCCACATAGAGGGCATCTGCGGCGGCAATGCCGAGTTTCGCCAGACAAAGGCAGAAGGGCATCGGATCGGGCTTGGCCGGGATGCCAGCCTCCCCGGCGACAATGATCGCCTCGAAGAATTTTTCCAGCTCGGGGTAGTGGCCGATCCGGTGCATTCCCATCTTCTTCTGCCCCTGGGCATTGGTAATCACGGCCAGGCGGTAGCCGCGACCTCGGAGGGCGTCCAAGACTGTGGTCGCTTCGGGGAAGACCCGGGTCATGGCCTGGATCCGCCGCCAGTAATCGTTCTCCCATCCCTCCAGGAGAGCGGAATCGACCGTGCGGCCATAATGGTCAAAGAGAGCCTCGAGAATCACCCGGCGTGAAAACCGGGACCGGGCATGAAAGTCGTTCCGGATCCGGCGGTAGACGGCCATGAATCCTTCCCGGTCGGCGATACCCAAGACCCCGAAGGCTTTCTCCTGCGCCTCTTTCTCCGCAGCCCGGAACCCATCCGCCGAATCGACCAAGGTCTGGCCGAAGTCGAAGACCACCGCCCGGATCATCTTGTCATCCCTCGTTTTTCCGTCGACATAACCGCTCTCCTCATATTATTTTGGTTTGCTCGGTGAATCTAAGCTCGGTCCAGCGCCTCGATCCGAAGGATCTCCCCTGCGATTTCGCGACAACTGCCGATTACCCGCCAGACGCCGGAAAAGGCACTGCCGCGGGTCAGATCGTTGGGGACCGCCAGGCAACGAATACCCGCCGCAACCGCCGCCTCCACACCCCGGGGGGAATCCTCGATGACGAGGCACTCTTCCGGTCGAAAGCCGCAATGCGCCAGGGCCTTCAGGTATGGCTCCGGATGGGGCTTCGAAAGGGTGAAATCCTCGCGGGTCAGGATGAAATCGAAGTAGGCCAGAAGCCCCGTCCCATGGTGCATCGCATCGAAGTGTTCGCGCCGGGAGCTGGTCACGATCCCCTGAACCACCTTCCCCCGGAGTCCATCGAGGGCCTCACGGACACCGTCCATGACCCGGACGCCGTTTTGCAGAAGCTCCAGGTAGCGCCGGTTCCGTTCGGCGTGGAGACGATCGATTTCATCCTGCGCGATTCCCCTCTCCGCAGCCAGAGAAAAGGCACTCTGGCCCTCTGTGAGCGAGATCCGCTTGAAAAGCGCCTCGGTCAGCGCCACGCCTGTCCGGGCCAGGATTTCCCGTGTCGCCTGAAAATAGAGGACCTCTGTGTCCACGAGGACGCCGTCGTTGTCCCAGAATACCGCTCGAATCATACCGTCACCCCTTCGATGCACGCCCGGTTTCTCCGTGACCCGCCCCTCTCCCCCGCCAGGGCTGAACCCTGGAGAGAAAAGTTTCGGGGCAGCATAGGGGTTTTCTTCGCCACCGTCAATGAAAACCGATCTTCAATGAAGAAACGGCCGCCCTGTTGCCGGCGGCCGTTCCACCATTCCGTTCGATGACCCGCTGTCGGGCCTTAATAATCAATCCCGACCCCACTTCTTCAAATAGGCACCGAAGAGATCCTCGTCCTTCGGCTGGTAATTCGGGACCGGCGTGGCCACGCGGGTATACATGAGGAACTGCTTCCAGTTGATGTTCTCGCAACTGATGTTCCCGGCCCAGGTCCCGCATCCCAGGGTGTCCGTGAAGCCTAGGTAGCTCGTCCAGCCGCCGCTGTTGGCGTCCGTATGGCCCATGTTGCAGACCACGCGGCTCACGTTCGCCCGGAGTCCCAGCTTGTGTATCCGCTCGTCGAGCCGGGTCTGGATGTTGACCGAGTGCCCCTCGCCGGAGAACTTGAGGATCTTCTCCATCCGATCCAGCATCTCGTCGAAGTCGGTCCAACGCCAGACGGTCAGGACCGGCGAGAGCTTCTCGCCGGAGAAACGGTCCTCGGGCCCGATCTTCTCGCCCATGACCATGAGGATCTTCGTATCTTTCGGGACCTTGAGGCCGGCAAGTTCCGCGATGAAGGTCGCCGACTTCGCCACGACCTCACGGTTCAGGGTATGGCCGTCGGGCCACATGGTCTTGCGCAGGTTTTCCCGTTCCTCAGTGCTGCAGAGGTACCCGCCCTCGGCCTTGAGGGCCGCGATCATCTTATCGAAAATCTTCTCCTCGATGGCAACGGCATTCTCCGACGAACAGGATGCGGCGTTGTTGGCCGTCTTGGATTTCCTGAGCCGGAAGGCGACACCGGGAATATCGTCCTCGACAGTCGCGTCGATGATGGAGATCACGTTTCCGGCGCCCACGGTCTGCGCGGGGACACCCGCGCCGTAGACGACCTTCACCAGTGCCGCGCCGCCCGTCGCCACGGCGTAGTCACAGTTGGCCATCAGCTCCTGAGTTTTCTCGTTGCTCGTGTGACGGATGCACTGGACCAGATCCACCGGGGCGCCAACCTTCCGGAGGGCTTTGCGAATGTGCTCGACCGTCATGTAAGTCGCCATCTCCGTACGGGGATGGGGCGAGCAGATGATGGCGTTTCGGGTCTTGAGCGTGGACAGGGCGATGCAGCAGACCGTTGATTCGGGGTTCGTGCAGGGGACCACGTTGGCGATGACGCCGATGGGCTTGGCGTACTTGCGGATTCCCTTGGCCTTGTCCTCTTCCACCAGTCCGCAGGTCTTGACGCCGATCTGGTCGTAGAGCGTCCCGCGGACCTTTGTTCCGATCTTGTTGACCTTGTCCTCGAAGACGCCGATCCCCGACTTCTCGACGGCCAGACGGGCCAGTTCCTCGGCCGTCTCTTTCTTCTGAAGCTCCCAGCCTACGGCCAGGACCATCTCGTCGACCTTCTCCTGAGGCCAGAACTCGACGGTCTTAAAGGCCGCCCGTGCCTTTTGGTACATCTCCTGAATATTGTCTTCCATATTCCGTTCCTCACTTTCTCTATGATCTCGGGGCGCCAGGCGCCTTTTCCGACTCGATCAATCCGAAAAAAACCGAGCTAGGCATGCTTCATCACGATGCCCGAGATGATATTGGCCGCTTCATCCCCTCGGTCCGCTGCATTGCTGAGGTGGCGGTAGATTTCCCGCATCTTCAGCATGAAGACCGTATCGTCTCCTCGAAATAGGTGGGACAGGGCCAGACGGTAAGCACCCTCCATGGTGTTTTCGTAAGCCTTGGCCTTGACCGCATGCACGGCGGCGATCTTCGGCTGATCCTCAAGGATCTGGATGGCATGGTTGATCTCGCGTCCCGCGCTGATCAGGATGCTCACCATCTCCTTGACATGCCCGTCCGGGCAGACCTCGTAAATCTCCATCTCATAAACCGTGGAATTGGCATAATCCATGACATCGTCGATTGCCCGGGACAGATCGAAGATGTCCTCCCTGTCAAGCGGTGTCACGAAGGTCTTGTCCAGAGCCTGAATCAACATCAGCCTCAGATCATCGGCCTCAACCTCGCATTTCTTGACCTGCTTGGCCGTCTCGGGGTTACAGTTGTCCATATAGTTGGCCAGTGCCTCGAGACCCTCGAGGGTCTTTGCGGACTGGCGAAACAGCAGATCGTAGAATATGTTCTTTTCTTTCTTGAAGAGCCTCTTACTGATGTTGAATACCATGGTTACGATCTCCCTTTCTCCTAAAAGGCCGGATGCAGCATCCGGATGATCAGGAATGTCAAGGCGGCCACGATTGCCGAGGCGGGGATAGTGACGAACCAGGCCACGACAATATCTTTTGCGATCCCCCAACGCACGGCAGAAACCCTTTGTCCCGCACCCGCACCGATGATGCTCGAGGAGACGACATGGGTTGTCGAAACCGGCCCACCCAAAAATGCAGCAGTCAGAATGACCGAGGCGGAGGCGGTTTGGGAGCAAAAGGCATGAACCGACCGCAACCGACAGATCTTCGACCCCATCGTCTTGATAATCCGCCAGCCACCGGTCGCACACCCAATCGCAATGGCTCCCGCACAACCGGAAACCACCCAGAAAGGGATCGTGAAAGAAGGCATTATCCCCAGGATGACCAGACTCATCGTGATGACCCCCATCGATTTCTGGGCATCGTTGGCCCCATGACTCAGTGCAAGGCAAACAGAGGAGATGATCTGCATCTTATTGAAAAACAGATTGGCCTTGGGGGTCGCCCGCCTCTTTTCCGCGATCAGGCGGGTGATCTTGAAGAACAGCCAGCCAAAGCACAGGCCGATCACCGGGGAAAGGATCAGGGAGGCAAAAACAAAAAGTACCCCTTTCCAGAGGATCTTGTCCGGACCGTAGGCAATGAGCACCGGGCCGATCAGACCGCCGATCAGGGCATGTGAGGAGCTCGATGGCAGGCCGAACCACCAGGTGATGAGATTCCAGGCGATGGCCCCGATCAAGGCGGCAATGATCAGACCTGCGGATAAGGCCATGGCATTGTGATCAAAGGCCGCGGTGTCGATGATGTTCTTGCCGATCGTCTTGGCAACAGCCGTACCGAAGAGGAAAGGGCCTATAAACTCGCAGACCGAGGCGATGGTCAGCGCCTTGGCGGGCGACAGGGCCCCCGTAACGATGATCGTCGCCACGACATTCGCCGCGTCATGAAAACCGTTGGAAAAGTCGAAAAAAAGGGCCAGGGCAACCACCACAATGGCCAAGATCAGGATCTCACCTTCCAATGTCCACCATCCTTGTTGATCCCGGGCGATCCTTGAAGTCGCTGCAGAAACGACTCACCGCGGGTCCCGTCACGGACCCGCAGCCAGTCATCCATTCATACCGGATCCGAGAAGGGTTCAGATCTTGCGGCGGGGATCGTCGATCTCCTCCACAATGGCCCATCCGGAACCGCTGATCTTCTGTCTCTCGACAAAGATCTTCTTCCACTCTTCGGGGGTCTGGGCCACCATCGCCTTGGCGACCTTCTTGCGTTCCTCCTGGCTGGGAACGGGCCGGTCCTCCGGGCCATCGTACCATTCCTTCGGGGTCAGGGTCTGCCCGAGGCGCACGGGCTCCTCGCGCTCGACCTCCTCGCAGTAATGGGCACCGGTGGCAAAGGCGCGGGTCACGGCAAGAATTCCCCAGGTGGCCTCGGGGGTGAAGCCCAGATCGAACATGACAGCGCCGGTGGCGCCTAGCAGGTCGATATCGACCGGCGTCTTGCTCAGCTTCTGTGCGGCCTTGACCATCTCCTTGATCAGGGAGACGTACTTGCCGGCGACACCGAGTTTCTCGGCCCGGGCGATCATCCTCTTGGCGGCTGGGTCCTTCAGCATCAGGTTGGAAATCCCCAGTGCCGGGTCGTCGAGCTTCTCCTTGACCGCCGCCTCGACGATCTCGGCCAGGGGCTTGCCCTCCTTGGCCTGCCGGGCGAGGATCCCGTCGAGGATCCTCCCGAAGCTCTGGTAGGCGCCGTAGGCATGGCCGAAGGCCAGGATCGAGGAACCGGCGGCCTGGGTCAGGATCGTCTTGCTGCTTGCCACGATCCGGGCGATGTTCGCCGGGGAGGAGAGACCGTCCTCCAGCATCACGACCATGACGTAGTTGAGCATCTCGTTTTCTTCGATCAACGGGATCCGGGCCTGGAAATCGATGAACAGGACGTCCGTCAGGCCGTAGCCGTTCTCCACCAGTTCCGTCGTGTCGTAACCCCTGGCCACGATGCGGTGGACGTTCTTGTAGGCGACCTCGGACACCCACTGGAACCGGTCGCGCTTCTCATCCATCGGGACCGTGCCCCTCTCGCGGGTCCGGTAATTGTAATTGAGTCTGGGATCGTCTAGATTATCCATTTCTTGTATTCTCCTTCCTCTTTCTGCTTCTTGGCATAGGCTTGCCTGTCGGCCTGGCTGGGGACCTCCCGATCAGCGGGTCCCACGTATTTGATCATGGAAAGATCGAGCATCTGGACCATGGGCTCGCGCTTCGAGGCCGCCCAGGCCCTTCCTTTCTTCATCGTGTAGGTGGCATGAGCTGCGCAGGAGAATCCGCGGCAGACGCAGCCGATACACCAGGCCGCGTTGGGTGCGAATCCGAGTTCAGACAGG
>CAYOGU010000139.1:0-9350 GCA_964403345.1 uncultured Syntrophus sp.
CGAGGTTCTGCTCCAACCAGCCGGTGATGACCACGGGCTCCATCGCCGCAGCAGCGGAGAAGACGGCCAGGGACATCAGAAAGGCAAAGGCCATAACGGTGGTGAACAGTTTCGTTTTTCTCATTGCATCCTCCTAATTCAATTGATGGGTATGGGTTTGGGGTTAACCAGCAAATCCAAGTTGGCCTTGGAACCGTCCTTGATCAATTTGTCCTTCGTGAGGAAGCCCTTGCGTTCCTCATGGCAGGCGTCACAGTAGCGGGTCCGCTCGGTGCGCTTGCGGATGTTGTGCGCCGGGGTGTCCCAGTAGTTGGGCAGATCGTCGAACCGTTCCATCCGAATTCCCTCGTTCTTGAAGCTGTCCCGGACCGTGGGGATCAGGCGGAGGGTCGTGACCCGTTTTTGGTTCTTCGGGCTCATCCCGAGCATGAAACCCGGCTTGGCCTCCGATCCGCCGCCCACGTGGCAATCATAGCAGTTGCGGTATTCCGCCGAGGCATGGCATCCGAAACAGGTGACCTTGTCCTGGTGCTTGAGGTGGGCGATCCGAGCCGTGAGCTTCGCCTCACCCCCCAGGCGATGGCAGTCCCGGCAGGAGGGGCGGTCCCGGACTTCCTCCTTGACCCGGTAGGCCGTGCCGTCGCCGTGGAACTCCCGCTTCCTGTGGCAGTCCATGCACATCATGCCCTTCTGGTAATGGACGTCGGCCGTGCCGCCGTACTCGCCGGTATACTCGGGGTAGACCCTCCCGCCGTGGCAGAAGGCGCAGGTCTTTCCCTCGTCCTTCTTCACGAACCGGTGTCCCTGGATGAGGCCGATGCTGATCCCGCTGATCACCGGAGACTTCACGTGGCAGTCGCCGCAGGAGGCATGGCAGGACCGACAGGACTTTTCGAAGACCGCGTCATCGAAGCGCTTCGCCTCCGTCGGGGACATCCTCTCGATCACGCGGTTCCGCTGGCCGGCCGTCGTATAGTGGAGCGACTTGCCGTAGGTGGAGACAATCTGGGCATGGCACTCTCCACAGGTCTCGAGCCGATCCGAGGGCCGCTTGTTCCGCCCCCTGTGGGCCAAGTCCATGTCCAGTTTGGAGTCGTCGCCCCCGTGGCAGGCAGTACACCCTCTCGCGAAGTGCTCGTCCTCGCCGATCAGTTTCCGGTCCACGAGGAAACCCCGGTGGTACGTCTCCGCCGAGACCGGCGGAGGCGCCCCCGCTCATCCCTGGGCCTCGACGGACCCGAGTTCCGGCAGCTTGCAGAGCCGCTTCAGGGCGGCCTCGTCGGTATGGCAGGTGATGCAGGAGCTCTCATTCTTGGCCGTGGAGGCAGTGGAAACGACAAGAAGGACGACAAAGACGAGCATCACACCGGTTCCGATTCGAGACCTCACAAGAGACTCCTTTCGCCTCTTCTCCAAGAGGTCGTAAAAAAGCAATCCCGGCCGTAACGGCACCGATCACGGACAGAAAGTTATATGTTCTATATTTCTAGGATATGGAATACCCTTTCTCCTGTCAAGAGGGATTCTGCCGCGGCCTTGCCGCCGTAGGAATTGGCCCGAAGTCTGCATATATCGTAATCGCCCAGCCCAAGCGGCACCGGTCCGGACGGACGGGCCTGTACCAGGACACTAAAAAAAGGAGAGAAGGAAGATGGAAAGAAAATCTTTGCGTTTCAAGTTGTTAACGGGAGGTATCCTCATGGTCCTGATCCCCCTTCTGGTTGTCGGCATCTTCGCTTCGTACCGATCTTCCACCGCCATGCAGACGATGGGGATCGGCCAGGCCGTCGCCATGGCCAAGAGCCTGTCCGCCTTAGTGGAGACGGCGATGACCGACGAGGTGAAATTCATGGCGGTTCTGGCCATTGACCTGAGCCTGATGGAACCGGTCAGCGTCAACAATGCGGCGGTCACCGCCAAACTGACGGAGGTCTATAAGAAGATCGGAAGCGGTTACGAAGGGCTCTATGTCACCGACGCCAACGGCGTCATCCAGGCGGAGGGGACAGGCCCCTCCTCGGGACTCAACCTCGGGGACCGGGACTACTTCCAGGCCGCCAAAGCCGGCAAGGTCGCCATCAGCAACCCCGTCAAGTCGAAGAAGTCGGGCAACCCCATCGTCGTGGTCGCCGCCCCGATCTATCACAACGGGAACTTTTCCGGCGTGGTCGGGGCCCCCATGAAGACCGAGGCCCTTGCCGAGAAGCTCTCCTCCATCAAGATCGGCCAGACCGGCTACGCTTTCATGGTAGACAAGACGGGGCGAGTGGTCACCCACCCCAAGAAGGAGCTGGTTATCGAGGCCGTCATGAGCGATTTCAAGGGGATGGAGGAGATTAACAAGAAGGTCATCGCCCAGCAGACCGGCTCGGAGCGCTACCAGTTCAAGGGCGTCGACAAAGTCGCCGGCTTCGCTCCCGTCCCCGTCACCGGATGGAGTGTCGTAACCACCCAGGACGAGAGTGAGTTGCTGGCCGCCTCCCACGCCATCCGAAACATGATCCTGCTGGTCGCCGTGATCTTTCTCGCGCTCACGGTGGCCGGGCTGGTCCTCTTCGCCCGGAGCATCACCGGCCCCATCGGAAAGGCCACGGCCCAACTGACCGAGGGCTCGGCCCAAGTCGCGGACGCCTCGACCCAGGTCGCCACTGCCAGCCAGTCCCTGGCCGAAGGGGCCTCCGAGCAGGCCTCGTCCCTGGAGGAAACCAGTTCTTCCCTGGAGGAAATGTCCGCCATGACCCGCCGGAACGCCGACAACGCCGCTCAGGCCGACGGCCTGATGAGAACGGCCAACGAGGTCGTGAAGAACGCCAATGACGCCATGTCGGAACTGACGGTCTCGATGAACGAGATCTCCACGGCCAGTGGCGAGACATCGAAGATCATCAAGACCATTGACGAAATCGCCTTCCAGACCAACCTCCTGGCCTTGAATGCCGCTGTGGAGGCGGCCCGGGCCGGGGAAGCGGGTGCCGGATTCGCCGTTGTCGCCGACGAAGTCAGGAATTTGGCGTTGCGCGCCGCCGAAGCAGCCAGGAATACCTCCACCCTCATCGAAGATACGGTCAAGAAGGTCAAGCACGGGTCGGACCTGGTCGTCAAGACCAGCCAATCATTCGCCGAGGTGACGGACAGCACGACCAAAGTGGGAGAACTGGTCGGGGAGATCGCCGCGGCCTCCAAGGAACAGTCCCAGGGGATCGATCAGATCAACCAGGCCGTCACCCAGATGAACACGGTCATCCAGACGACGGCGGCCAATGCAGAGGAATCCTCCGCAGCCTCGGAGGAGATGAACGCCCAGGCGGAGCAGATGCGGCAGGTGGTCGCGGAGCTCACGGCCATCGTCGGGGGAAAGGCGCAGAGGGTCCTGCAGGTCACTCAGGAGAGAGGAAAATCGGGCCGGCGGTTGCAGCTCACCTGAGCCCAGCGGAACAACAACCGGTTTGATGAACGTCGCGTCCCCCGATCCACCCATGGTGGATCGGGGGATATCGTTTTATTCCCAGTGAAAGACGACGGAAACCTGGACATCCGGGTGGAGACTCTTGTGGACAGGACAGGCATGGGCCGCCTGTTCCAGCATCTTCCGTTCCTTTGCACCCAGCGAAGCCCCGTTCTTCACGCGGAAGACCACCGAGAGCTTGCCGATCCTCCGGAAGGGCTCCTGGACCATCTCCTTGACGACGGTGACCGTCGTCCCCTCGATCCGGTAACCCTTCTGCTTGGCCAGAATGCCCATGACGGTCATCATGCAGGTGCCTAGGGCCGTGGCGACCAGATCGGTCGGGGAGAAGCTCTCCCCCTTCCCCTGGTTGTCCACCGGCGCGTCGGTGGAAAGGACTTTGCCGGACGGCCCATGTTCACAGCGACAGCGCAGCTCCCCCTCGTAAGCGATACGGATCTCAACTGCCATGGTCGATTCCTCCCTGAACGTGATGGCGCGCGGCTTGACGTCCGCGAACGGATCCCCCTCGGGCCCCTTCTCCGGCGGGGCCCCTCCGGGAATCAGCGGCAGTATAGGAAGGGCCTCCGGGATAGTCAACAGGATTCTCGCGGCGGAACCCCCCTCCCCTGCTCCGTGTCTTGCCCCGACCTTGCGGCTGTGATAGGGAAAGGCGAACCTCGGGCGGCCATGGACCGGACCGGTCCCGCCAGTGAGGCCGCCTGCCGGAGGAACCTTGTTCGAATCGATCATCCTGGCCGCCTGCGCCCTTCTTCAGGCCTATGTCTTCTGGCGCACCGCGTCGGTGCCGCCGGTGGCGCGGCACGTCTCCCGGCAATGCCTCGTCGGGACGGGCATCGTCCTCTGGATCGCCTTTGCCGCCGGCCGCCTGGCCGGCCACTGGAGCATGGGGTTCTTCCCAGTGATCGCGGGGCTCTGCGCCATGACCTGGATGACCCTCCTCTTCCTCTTGGCGGTTCCGCTCCTGACCCTGGACATTGCCACGGGTTTCGGTCGTCTCCTGCCCGACCGAGCGCCCTTGCTGCGGGGCTGGGCGCTCGCCGCCGGCGCCGCGCTCATCGCCGTCGCCTGCATCCAGGGCCTGAGGCCCCCTGTCGTGGAAAACCGGGAGGTGCACCTGGCCGGTCTCTCCGCAGAACTGGACGGGACAGTGATCGCGGTCCTGGCAGACCTGCACGTCGGCCCCCTCTTCGGCAAGGCCTGGCTCGAAGGACGGATCGACCAAGTCCTAGCCGAACGGCCGGACCTGGTTGTCCTGCTTGGCGACCTCTTCGAGGGGCACGGCAGGCCCCCGGCCTACGGAGCGTCGATCCTCCAGCGCCTGCGTGCACCCCTAGGGATCTGGGCCGTGGTCGGCAATCACGAGCTGCTCGGCCAGACCGCCGCGGTCACGACGCTCCTCGAAGGGTCCGGCATCCGGGTCCTCCGGAACCGATGGAACGAAATTCGGCCTGGGCTCGTCCTGGCAGGCGTCGACGACCTGGGCGTCGAACGTAGCCGGGAAGGGGGAGACGATCTGGGACAGGCACTGGAAGGGCGGCCCCGGGGCACGACGATCCTCATCACCCATAGCCCGCTTCAGGCCGAAAGGGCAGCCCAGGCCGGCGTCAGCCTGATGCTCGCCGGCCACACCCACGGTGGACAGATCTGGCCATTGGGCTACTGGATCCGATTCTTCTATCCCCTGCTGGAGGGGCGCTACGAAGTGGCAGGGATGCCGGTGATCGTTACCCGCGGCGCCGGGACCTGGGGAGCGGGGATGCGCCTCTGGCACCCCGGTGAAATCCTCTGCCTGACGCTTCGGGCGGCCCCTGAGCCGGAGCCTTCCCAAAGGCCGGACTAAGCGCGGCGCGAGCCGGCGGTCATCGCGCCGATTCGACGTAGGCGACGATCTTCTCGGCCAGCACACGGACGACCTTCTCGAACTTCGCCTCGTCCCGGTCCAGGAGGGTCATCCGGAAGCCGGGCAGGTCCGTGAAGAAGGAGGTCAGGGGGATCACGCAGATCCCCGTGGCCCCCAGGAGGTAGTAGACGAAGCGCTTGTCGAACTCGATCGGCTCGGCCACCAGCTTCTCGATATAGGCCCGGATGTCGTCCTGCTTGATCTTCAGGTGCTGGCGGCTGTTGAGGACCGCGTCGTTGAAGACCACCGTCATGTAGAAGGCCCCGCAGGTCCGGTTCACCATGACATAGGGGAGATCCTTGAGGATCTTGTAGGCGATGTTGGAGAGCTTCTCGTAGTGCTGGATCCGCTCATCGAGGTAGGGCTGGTACTGGTGGTGGTCCATGATCCGCGGGATCGCCATCTGCGGAAGCGTGGTGGAGCAGACTTCGGACATCTTCTGGTTCAGGATCGCGTCGATGTAACGGGAAAAGGTCTCGTCCTTCTCCGCGTTGTAGATCTCCATCCAGCCGCAGCGGGACCCCGGCCAGGGGAACTCCTTGGAGATCCCCTTCATGCTGATCCCCGGGACCTCCCCGATGATGTCGGACAGGGGGACCGTCTTCTTCCCGTTGTAGATGATCTGCTGGTAGGTCTCGTCGAAGATGACGAACAGGTCGTAGTTCCGGGCGATCTCCACGATCCGCCGGAGGGTCTCCTCGGGATAGACATAGCCGGTGGGGTTGTCGGGATTGATGACGAGGATGCCGACGATCGCCTTGTGGCTCTTCACTTTCCGTTCCAGTTCATTCACGTCCGGCGACCAGTCACAGTAGGGGTTCATCCGGTAGGTGTTCGGGGGAAAGGAAGCGTGATGGACCTCGGCCAGCAGGTGCGTGGAGTAGGTCGGCTCCGGCATGATGATCCGCGCGTCGACGCGGATGGCGCTGTAGGCCCTGGCGATCGCATCGCCCAGGCCGTTGAAGAAGATGATGTCCTCCGGCGTGATCTGCACCTTGCCGCGCAGGTTGACCCGCTCGGCGAGGAACTGCCGCGTCGCCTCCATCCCCTTGGTCGGGGAATAGCCGAAACTGTGGTCCTCGTTGATGAGTTCCGTGAGGATCCCCCGCATCCATGGGGGAACCTTCTCCCCCTTCTGGACTGGGTCGCCGATGTTCTCCCAGATCACCTCCACGCCCGACTGTTTCAGACGGTTGGCCACATTGACGATATGCCGGATCTCGTAGACGAGTCCGCTGCCGCTCTTTGCGATGTCGAATCTCATTTTTTGCTTCTCTGCACTCCTTCATGAATTCCGGTGATGGAAATAATAATATTTTGTCGCATATTACAAATGCGCCGATCTGTCCACCATTTTGTGGAATGGGATCGAGGAAATGCTCCTCATCGGCGAGAGGGGGATTGGAAGGGAATCCATCAAGACCGGGACGGTTTTGAAAACCCAGAGGGATATGTCATCGGCAGGCGATCCGGATCGGCCGGACAAAATCCTGTCCGGCCGGATTGCGTCCGATCCGGCCGGACGCATCCCGTCCAGGGTCAGCGTTCCTCCCCGGAGCGCCCTTCAAGGTAAACCAGAGGCTCGGGTCGATCCGCCGATCCATCCCGTCTCCGAACTCATTCCAGCGGGCAGAAGTCCCGCATGCGGGCCTCGTCCCATCCCCACCGGCCAGTCCGGCATTGCGGGGCAAAGGCCGTCGCCAGGCCGATGGCGATCAGGCCGATGCCCGCGATCGTAAACATGGCGCCGTAGTGGCCCGCGTCGACCAGCCTCCCGAATGCCGCACTGCCGAGCGAGATGCCCGAAAAGAGGGAAAAGGTAAACAGGGAAAAGGCTTTGCCGCGGGCTGTCTCGCTGATCTCCGTCCCCCGGAGTTGCAGCGTCGTGTGGAGGCCGACGAAGCCCAGACCCAAGATGAGCATGCCGCAGGCAAACAGTATCGGGCGTCCGCCCGGGATCAGGACGAGGAAGGAGAGCCCCATGAAGAGTCCCCCCAGGCCCGCCAGGAGATTTTCGGACAGAAACCGGCGGATCCGGCCCATCAGCAGGCCGCCAGTCACCGTCCCGACACCGAAGAAGGCCAGGAGGAGCCCGACGGTAAACTGATCGAGGCCATATCGCCGCTCGCCGAAGGAACCGAGATAGGTGACGGCCCCCCACATCAGAAAGCCCTCCAGCAGGACCCCGGCATAGACGAACAGGGCGCGGCGGTCCCGCAGGAACGCCCCATAGCTCTCGCCGGAAGCCGCTGGTTTTTCCTTCCTCTTCGCCTCGATCCGCCACATCAGGCCGACCGGAACCATGGCCAAAAGCCCGTAGCCGACCAGCATCCACCGCCAGGAAACGAAGTGGGCGACGGCGCCGCCGATCGCCGCGGAAAAGGCCATGGCCGCCGAGGTCAGCGCGGAAAGGCGGCCCAGCACGATCCGGCGCCGTTCGTATTCGAAGGTATCCCCGATGTAGACCAGGGTCAGCGGGATCACCGCGCCGGCGAAGGAGCCGGCCAGGAGGCGCGTGCCGATGAACTGCCAGGTCGTGACCGAAAGGGCGGAGAGGACCGTGAAGAGGGCAAAGGCGACGCCGGCCGTCCGCACGACGGCGATGCGGCTCAGGCGGTCCGAAAGCGGTCCGTAGAAGAGCTGCCCCAGGCCGTAGGCAAGGGAATAGGTGGTCATGGCCAGGCCGATGCTGCCCGGCGACGATGACAGGGACGCGGAGATCGACGGCAGGATCGGCGCCAGGATCCTGACATCCACGGAGACCAAGAAACTCAGGGTCATCAGGAGAACGAGGGGAGATGTCATCGGATCGGACCCCCTTAATCGCTATGGGATGGAGAGGATCGGCGGCATGCCGCATCCCGGACGGGACGATTGCCGGGAGGCATCCCGCGCTATGCGTTCAGTATCGCGGAATCAATGCCCACTGTCAAGGATGCGGTCCCGACAGGTTGTGCTCAGGTCCAACCGGCCAGCCCCATTTGACAGATTCCCCTTTCGATGAGAGGATGAGGTATCCCATTCAGGAGGGCAAGCATGGAAGGAAAGCGAATCCGGGAAAGCAGCGTCGTCATGTCCCAACTGATGAGTCCCCAGGACACCAATGTCGCCGGGAACGTCCACGGCGGGGTCATCATGAAGCTCATCGACACAGCGGCGGGCGTAGCGGCCATGCGGCACGCGAGGTCCAACGCGGTCACGGCCTCGATCGACCGCCTCGATTTCCACCATCCCGCCTTTGTCGGCGATTTCCTGACCCTGAGGGCCAGTCTCAACTTCGTGGGGAGGACCTCGATGGAAGTGGGGGTCCGCGTGGAGACCGAAAATCTCATCTCCGGCAAGAAACGCCATACGGCATCGGCCTACCTGACCTACGTGGCCCTGGACCGGGACGGCCGGCCCATGCCGCTGGCCCCTCTCATCCTAGAGACGGAAGATGAGATGCGCCGCAACCGCGAGGCGAAGGCCCGGCGGGAAACCCGTCTGGCCGAAAAGAAGAAGGAGAAGGCCTGTCAGATCGCTGCGGAGAATTGCCCGTGATCATTCCCTGCCCCCTCCCGGGAGGGGGCAGGGAGAAGATTCCTAGAAGTTTTTGAAATCCCCGTCTTCCTCGAAGGGGATCACCTGTTCGGGTCGCAGCCTGTTCAGGGCCGGCTGCGCTGCCTTCTTTCCGACGGGTTTCTTCTTCCGGCCCGCCTCGGGGGATTTTGCAGAGGTTCCCTGCCCGGCATCACTCCGGCCCTCCGGGGCAGGGGCCTGGTGCCCGGATCCCTCGCCGCCGATGACGGCCACCAGATCGCCCACATAGCCCTTCATCTGCTCGGCCTGGGCGTTCAGCTCCTCCGAAGCGGAGGCGGACTCCTCGGCGCTGGCCGCATTCTGCTGGGTCACCTTGTCCATCTCCGAGACGGCCTTGTTGATCTGCTCGATCCCCTGGGCCTGCTCCTGAGAGGCCGCGGCGATCTCGTCGATCAGCTGGGC
>CAYOGU010000140.1:0-9289 GCA_964403345.1 uncultured Syntrophus sp.
GACGAGCGGCCGGTCCTCCGGATGGATGAAATCGACGACGGGGCGGCCGATGATTTCCTCAAGGGGGGAACCGATCATGCTCGTCCCCTTGCGATTGATGAAAACGACCTTCCCGTCCTGGACGATGCAGATCCCGTCGTTGACGTTCTCGATCAGATAGCGGTAGCTCTCCTCGGAGGTTTGCCACTGCGGCCGTGACTGGGACTGGACCGTGATGTCCCGGATGATCTCGCAGACGGCGGGCTTGCCGTTCCATTCCTGAAGGGGCATGGTCGTAAGGACCAGGAGCCGCCGCTGCCCCTGCCGGTCGACGACCCGGCGTTCCGTTTGCCGGGGGCGCCCCGTGCGCAGGGTCTCGGCCGCGGGGCAGTCGTCGCAGGGCCGCTCCCGCTGTTCGTAGAGCCGGAAGCACTTCCCTCCGGGATCGCCGAAGAGCGTCGTGAAGAAACGATTTTGATAGAGGATGTTGTGCTCGTCGTCCTGGACGTTGACGCCGATGTCGATGGCATCCAGAAGTGCAGCGTGGCGGCAGTTTTCATTCCCGATGGCCCCGGCCCGTCGCCGCTCGACATGGCCGCGTCGCTCAAGGGGCTCCCGTTTCATCCAACCAATCCCCAGGCCGGTTCGACTCCAAAGACCGCTCCTGCCGTTCTGTCGGGAGCGGCAGCCTGACCCACAAGAAGCATGTATCCGGCCTGTCCCGGCAGGGGGCCTGATCCTTATCAAGCGGGCGAGCTCTGATCCGCGTTCAGTTCCGTATCAGAGGCTTCGAGGGAGTGTCAAGCGAATTCGGATGCAGGCGGCGACTCATTTTGTTTCACAGGATGGACTTCGGGCGCTCATGGGATGGCAAAGCAGGCAGGCGGAACCCTCCCCTGCCCCGCGTCGCGGCGCCCCGCGCAAACCGTCCCGATCTTCATGCCGGGGAGAATCCGGACAGAAAGGACGGATGGCCTAGACCCCGGCCGGAAGCTTGGAGCGCATCGCCTTTTTCCTGTCGATCTTCCGGCCGTCCACGATGAAGGTGCCGTCGCCGACGGCGTGGAAGGTTCTCTTCTCCTTGCGGGAACGATCGACGTATGCACAGAGGCCTTCCAGCACGACGATGTTATGCTTCCTGACGATGTCCGCCACCCGGCATTCGATATTGGCCAGGCATTCCCTGATCAGGGGCGCCCGGACGTGCTTCCCCCTGACGGGGGTCAGTCCGAACTTTTCGAACTTGTCCACGTGCGAACCGGAGCATGTCCCGATGCCGACGACCTGGTCGATGAGATCGACGGCGGGGATGGATATGACGCATTCCCTGGTTTTCCGGAGTGCGGCATAGGAATGGTTCCAGGCCCCGGTGGTGATGGCGAACATCGGCGTAAAGTCCACCACCATGGTCCAGGAGATCGTCATGACGTTGTCCATTTCGCCGTCGTTGGTCGTGATGAGGACCACCGGACCCGATTCCATCAGCGTGAACGCTTTGCTGATTTTCAGTGTCTTCATACCCGCCTCCCTGGTCGCCGAACACCCGCCTGGCCTTGAAGGTTGACGCCATCGGCCGCCCGCCTGCCCTGCGGCCGTCAACCATGACAAATCCTCCTGGCGGACTTCTATACGCCTGCCTCGTATAAAAGCCAGCAAAAAAATATGACCATAACGCATCATTGAAGGGGCTGTCCCGGATCGTCGAAATGATCCGGGACAGCCCCTTTTCGTTTATCCCGGCCGCGTTCGCGCCGACGCAGAACGCCCCGGGCGGGAGGACCTCAGCCGCCCGCGAAAATCGGCCCGGCGTTTATGCCGCGGCCCCGTCGCCGGCGGCCCTCCCGGCGCGCCCCGCCAGGAGCGGAGGCGTCCCCGTCATGAACGCGCCTCCGATAAGATCTCCTCGAGGATGTCCGCGACGGTCTGGACGCAGGGCGCACAGATCTTGTTCGCCAGGTCGTTGTCCTTGAATTGCTTGCGCCCCTCTTCGGTCGCCAGGTCGCACCCGTCGAGCAGTTTGCGGCAGATGAACGTTCCATGTTTCCGGGCGAAACGGTCCATGAGCTCCGTTGTTTTCCCGTAGGTCAGTTCGGCGGCCGGCCTGCCGTCCCCGCCGCCCCTCCCGTACCGCAGCCCAATGACGAGGATCCCGCCCGTCACGGCTCCGCAGACCTCCTGCTTCCTCGCCATTCCCGCGCCGAAGCCGCACGCGATCTTCAGGGCCGCTTCCTCGTCCAGGTCGCCTTCATCCCGGAAGGCGTAAAGAATCGACGGAGCTCAACTGTACCCGCTCCGGAACTTCTGCATCGCGATGTCGCCTCTGTCCGACATGGCTTCTCCTTTCATCCATGCGTTGAATTCAAACGAACCCGGGGTCGCCCGGTTCCCTCCCCCTCTTCCTGTCATCCCCAGCCGGGCGACGCTTCCGCCCGGCCGCTCCCGGCGGCGCTGAAATACTTCGCCTTGAACCGGAGCGCCACGTTCACGAGGCTGATCAGCACGGGGACCTCGACCAGGGGGCCGATGACCGCCGCGAAGGCGGCCCCGTGGTGGATCCCGAAGACGCCCACGGCCACGGCGATGGCAAGCTCGAAGTTGTTGCTGGCCGCGGTGAAGGAAAGGGTGGCGGCCTTGCCGTAGTCGGCTCCCGCCTTGGCGCTCATCCAGAAGCTCACCAGGAACATGACGCAGAAATAGATCAGGAGCGGCACGGCGATCATCAGGACGTCGCCCGGCTGCCCGATGATCTTCTTCCCCTGCAGCGAGAACATCACGACGATCGTAAAAAGCAGCGCCACCAGCGTCAGCGGCGAGATCCTGGGGATGAACGTCCCGTGGTACCAGGCCTTCCCGTATCGCCGCACCAGCACAAAGCGGGTCGCCATTCCCGCCAGGAACGGGATTCCCAGGTAGATGAACACGCTCTCGGCGATCTGGCCGATCGTGATCTTGACCACGGCCCCGGAAAGGCCCAGGAGCGGGGGCAGGACCGTGACGAACAGCCAGGCGTAGACGCTGTAGAAGAGGACCTGGAAGATCGAATTGAAGGCGACCAGCCCCGCGCAATACTCCGTATCGCCCTGGGCCAGGTCGTTCCAGACGATGACCATGGCGATGCAGCGGGCCAGGCCGATCATGATGAGGCCGATCATGAACTCCGGCCGGCCGCTGAGGAACAGGACGGCCAGCACGAACATGAGGATCGGCCCGATGACCCAGTTCTGCAGCAGGCTCAATCCCAGGACCCGGTAATCCCGGAAGGCGTCGCCCAGCTCCTCGTATTTGACCTTGGCCAGCGGCGGGTACATCATCAGGATGAGCCCCGCGGCGATGGGGATGCTCGTTTGGCTCCCCTCGGGCCGCAGGGACCCGATCCAGTCGCCGACCGCCGGCGCCCAATAACCCAGCAGCACCCCGGCCGCCATCGCCAGGAATATCCAGAGCGTCAGATAGCGATCCAGAAAGGAAAGCCGCTTGGCAATGCCGTCCGTCATCGTCTCCTCCTTGTCGTCAACCGCGTGCCCTTTTCCAGGCCCCGTCCGCGCCCCTCTTTCCGGGGCGGCGCCCGCCGATCCCCTGCCGCCCTCCCCTTCCGGCGGCCGGGGCTCCCTACGGCCGATGCGCCGCAGCCCCGATCCAGGCGAGGATCTCCTCTTTCCTCGGAATCTTTCCCGCGCATTTCACCTGGCCGTCCACGACCACCGCGGGGGTGCCCAGGACGCCGTATTGGACGATCTTCATCATGTCGCTGACCTTTTCGATGTCGGCCTCCATCCCCGCCTCGCCGACCGCCTCGCGGACCATCTGCTCGACCTTCTGGCAGTTGGCGCAGCCCGATCCCAGGATTTTGATCTCCATCATGGCCGTCTCCTTTCAGCGGGGGGGTGCCCCGCACGATGTCCTGCTTTCCGATCCGTTTCCCTTCGCCCCGTCGCTTCTTCCCGGGGATGCCCCGCAGGTCAGTAGATCAGGTTGAACAGGAACCCCACGATCATGATCCCTGCGGCGACGATGCCCATGAAAATGACGATCATGGGGACTTTGAGCACTTTTTTCAGGATGATCATCTCCGGAAGCGACAGCCCGATGACCGACATCATGAAGGCCAGCGACGTCCCCAGCGAGGCCCCCTTCTCCAGGAGGGCCTGGACGATCGGGATGATCCCGGCGGCGTTCGAATAAAGGGGCACGCCGATCAGCACGGCGATGGGCACGGACCACCAAGCGGATTTCCCCATGATCGACGCCATGAAGTTCTCCGGCACGTAGCCGTGGACCCCGGCCCCCACCGCAATCCCGATCACGATATAGATCCACACCTTGGAGACGATGTCCCGGACCGCATCCTCGCCGGCCCGGATCCTTTCGGAAAAGGGCACCTTCCTTTCCTCGATGTCCGGACGGGCCGCCCTGATCTCGTATACCCACCCCTCGACGAACCGCTCCACCTTGAGCTTGCCGATGACCCAGCCTGCGGAAATGGCGACGGCAAGGCCCGTGGCCGCGTAAAGGAGCGCCGTTTTCCATCCGAAGAGCCCGAAGAGCAGGACGAGCGCCACCTCGTTGATCATCGGCGCGGCGATCAGGAACGAAAAGGTGACGCCGAGCGGGATGCCGCTTTCCACGAATCCGATGAAAAGCGGAATCGCCGAGCAGGAGCAGAAGGGGGTGACGATCCCCAGCATGCCGGCCATGACGTTGCCCGCGAAGAGCGGCTTTCCCTCCAGCGCCCTTCTCGTCTTCTCGGGCGAAAAAAACGACCGGACGATGCCCACGGCAAAGACGATGACCGTCAGCAAAAGGAGGATCTTGGGCACCTCGAAGACGAAGAATCTAACCGCCTCGGTGAGGTGGGCGTTCCGGTCCATCGAAAAGACGGTATAGACGAGATAATTCGCGCCGCTTTCGAGATAGCGGTAGATCAGGGCGAAGACCGGCAGGAGCAGCAATGGGAGCAGCGGCCGGCAAGGATTCCCCTTGCCGGTTTCCGAGGACGGAAGCCCGGGTCCGGCATTTTTCACGCAGCATTCTGGCATATTGTCTCCATATTATGATTTCGGCATATTAAATTCCGCCGCGCGGGCCGCAGATATCCTCCCGCCGGACGGTGTCGCTTTTCCTGAGCAGGGCGGCAACCTCGGCGTCGTCGGAAAGCCAGTGGCGCAGGGTCCCCAGAAGGGTGGCCGCGTAAGGGCTGCGGCTGCCGTCGGCAGGCGAGTAGTGGACCCAAAGCCCGGCCTTCTTCCTGCTCACGAGGCCGGCGTCCTCGAGCAGTTTCAGGTGCTTGGACGCGGTGGGCTGGGGAATGCCCAGGGCGACGTGGATCTCGCAGACGCACATCTCGCGTTTCTGCAGCATCTTCAGGAGCTTCACGCGATGGGGGTCGGACAACGCCTTCATCACCTTGACGAATTCCTTCACGGCATCCTCTCTATATTACGATTTCATTATATAGTGACGAAAGGGACTTTGTCAAGGGCATTCATTCGGAGGGGGTGATTCACTTCGTGCCGGATGGATTTCGGGCGCTCATGAATCTTTTTCGACCAAATCCAGCTTCCAAAATCCATCCGGCCCACGGCGAACGGAGTCACGACCCGTTCGGATGGAAAGAGGGGGGGAATGCCGGCCGGTCGCGAAATGCGCGGGCGTGCGGGATGGCGAATGCCCTCCATGGAACCGGCGGCATGGATGGGGATGCGTTTTTTTGCCTCTGGATCAGAAGGCCGCTTTTGCGCCCAGATCCTCTCTGACCACAACGAGTATCTCGTCGATTCCGGCCAGGAACTGCTGATCGACCGCTCTTTGTTTATCCGCCATGGCGCGCGCCGAGGACTGATCCACCACCACCCCCTTGACGGTCGCATCGTCGTCCGCTTCGGCCCGCTCTATTGCCGACTGCAATAAGCTCCGTTGCGAGGAGAGCGTTCTCAGCACATCTACGACAGCATCCAGATCCGAGGGAAGGAATACGAGTTTCGCGCTCAGGGTTGCAGCCGTATCGAGCGGCGTATGGAAGCCATCGACGCTGTCCCTGATTCGTTTCTGTGAAGCCTAACCGCGAACGGGTTGCCTGGCATTTTCGAATGCCGTCCAGGCCTGCTCCGTCAGCATCCAGTAGTTCGTGGCGGCCGAGACGACAGCCGCCCAGCCGACGATCACCGCAAGCGCGACCGCCAGCGAGCACAGCCCGGCGCCATTGAATAGGGACCTTTTCCTCATGTTTCCTTCTCCTTCTTTCTTATTGTTTCGCCCTCGCCGCTTCAAGCGGCCCCCGGAACCACTCCCTCCCCGGCGGCCTGCCGTCCAGGCAATCCGGCTCGACGCATCGCATCTCCCGGAGCCGCGGTGACCGGGATGCCGCTTGATATAATCGCAATATGCATGCCGTTCCGTATTGCCGTTTGATGTCGGTGGGTTATAAGAAACAAACGATTCGGGTCCGCAGACAAGTGCCAACTTTGCGGGCAATGCCGTCTGGATCGTCCGGCAATCGGCGGGCCGCATTTGCGCACATTCCGCTATTTTTTCGCCCCCGCCGCCTTCAGCAGCTTCACGATTTCGGCATGGCCGTTCTCATCCGCCAACGTCATGGCCGTATCGCCGTCCTTGTCCTGGGCATTCACGTCGGCCTTCGCGTCGATCAGCAGCTTCACGACCTCGGTGCGGCCATCGATCGATGCCAGAATCAGGGCCGTCGCGCCGGCACGAATCTTCGCTTCCAAATCGGCATTTGCGGCAAGCAATAACTTCACGACTTCGGCGTGGCCGCTCATCGATGCCGCCATCAGGGCCGTCACGCCATCCTTCTCTTTCGCATTCGCGTCGGCCCCTGCGGCGATGAGCAGCTTCACGATCTCGGCGTGGCCTCTCTGGGATGCGAACATCAGGGCCGTCATGCCATCCCGAGCTTTCGCATTCGCGTCGGCCCCTGCGGCGATGAGCAGCTTCACGATCTCGGCGCCGCCGTTCACCGATGCAGCCATCAGGGCCGTCACGCCATCCTTCTCTTTCGCATTCGCGTCGGCCTTTGCGGCGATGAGCAGCTCCACGATCTCGGCGTGGCCTCTCTGGGACGCCACCATCAGGGCCGTCACGCCATCCCGAGCTTTCGCATTCGCGTCGGCCCTTGCGGCGATCAGCAGCTTCACGATCTCGGCGCGGCCTTCCTGGGATGCCGCCATCAGGGCCGTCGCGTCGTTTGTGGACTTCGCATTCACATCGGCCTTCGCGGCAAGCAACGCCCTGACCCGGGGAAGATCGCCCTTGGAGGCCGCATCGACCAGGTCGTTCCCCTGCGCATGGACCCGCGAACCCGACAGCGCACAGGCCAGAACCACCAGAAGTCCCAGGACTACAGCGTGATTTCGTGCGTTTTTCATTCCAGTCCTCCTTGTCGAAGATCCAGCGTCCAGGCCGCCACCGTCGCCGATGCGCCCGACCGGCTTTGCCTGTCGTCCGGGATAAGGGAGCCGTCTTCGATCGCCTCAGCGCGGGACAATCATATTGAAAAGCTTGTCCGCCGCTTCCGGATCGAGGCGCCGCAGCTCCTTGACGACTTCCAGGGCGGCCGTACGGTTGCCAGAAAGTAAGTAAGCGACCCCAAGGGCTTGCCAGCCGCGGGAGTTCTTCGGAGCGATGCGGACGGCCTGGCGGAAGGCCTCGATCGCATCGTGGATGCGGTGTAGCTTACTGTAACTGACTCCAAGGTTATGCCAGCTTTGGGTGTGCTTCGGGTCGATGCGGACGGCCTGGCGATAGACCTCGATCGCATCCTGGTGACGGTTGAGAACGCCGTAGCTGACCCCGAGGCTATACCAAGCATCGGCATAATCCGGGTCGACACGGACGGCCTGGCGAAAGGCATCGATCGCATCGGTGTAGCGGTTAAGGCCGTGATAAGCGATCCCGAGGCCTTCCCAGGCACTGGCGTCCTTCGGGTCGATGCGGAGGGCCTGGCGATAGGCATCGATCGCATCGGTGTAGCGGTTGAGGCCACGATAAGCTGCCCCGAGGCCTTCCCAGGCACTAACGTGCTTCGGGTCGATGCGGAGGGCCTGGCGATAGGCATCGATCGCATCCTGGGAACGGTTGAGTTTCTCGTACGCGATCCCCTGGTTATACCAGACCTCGGCATGCTCCGGGTTGATGCGGACGGCCTGGCGGTAGGCCTCGATCGCATCCTGGGAACGGTTGAGCTCGCCGTAGCTGAACCCGAGGTTGAACCAAGCATATACATCCCCCGAATAGCTTTTCGTCCACCGCCGGCACAAATCCAGCAACCCCTGCCAGTCTCTGGCCCCCTTGAGCGCAGCGGCGCGCATCGCAAACTGGACCCTCCCCTCTTCCCTGGAAACGGCCCTGCGGCCCGGCTTGACCTCGCCGATCCATTCCACCGGGATCGCGAAATTCAGGTTCTGCCCACCTTCGATGTACAGCGTGGTCAGTCCCACCAGGCGGCCCTCCCCGTCGAAGAGGCCGCCGCCGCTGGAACCAGGCGAAATCGCCGCGGTGGTCTGAATCAACGGCGTCTGCACGCCCCGGAGCTGGGAAACGATGCCGTCGGAAATGGAAAGCTCCAGCCCTTGCGGCGCCCCGACCGCATACACCGGGACCCCCACCTTGAGGTCCCCTGTCCTGCCCGGCTGCGCCGGCTTCCCGGAAAGCCCCCTGGCTTCGAGAAGGCAGACGTCCTTGTCCGCATCCCCGCCATAATAGGCCGAAGGCACGAATTTCTTGCCCCGCCCCACCAGGTAGGAAACGCCCCCTTCCACGACATGGCAGTTGGTGGCGATCTTCCCGGAAGGCAGGATGACCCCGCTCCCCTGGCTCATTTCCTTGCCCCGGCTGTCCAGGGATTTCACCACGACCACGGAATCCTTGACCTTGTCGTAAACCTGCGCGGGTGTCAGCGCGAGGACCTCTGCCGGCGGGATGGAAAGAAGGAAGGATGCGGTGACGATCAGCCCCAAAAGGAACGGGAAATTCATCGTTGCCCCCTGTCCGTCGAAATGAAAAGCTGAAGAAGGAATGGAGCCGTTTGTCTGGAGCGGCAAGCTTATACCATAATTGAAGGAAAATAGCACGAGGAAATAAGGCGAAATCCTTTATCCACAGACGTCCCCCGCAGGGCTGCGGGGGACGCATGGGAATCGAACCCGATGAGATCCGTGCGGTTCAGGAAACCGGTCAGGCGGCGGCAACGAAAAAGGCCGGCAGCGGACCGGCCCAAGTCGTCGAATTCCCTGGATAGTAAATGGTCGGGGCGGCAGGATTTGAACCTGCGACATCCTGCTCCCAAAGCAGGCGC
>CAYOGU010000141.1:0-9175 GCA_964403345.1 uncultured Syntrophus sp.
ATGAGGAGGTCTATCTCCATCAGTATACGCTGGTCTCTGACGTCTGCCGGGGCCTGGACAAGTACTTCCTCTTTTACAACATGGAGCGGATTCATGAATCTCTGGGGTATCGAACTCCCTATGAGATTTATGTCAAGGAGCGGTTAAACCCAAAACCAGGGCTGGCTAACACTGTGCACCAAATACTACCCTCTTTTTTGTCTTGACAATGGGGAGACCCTTAGTCCCATGCGACGGGCGGGAACAGCCTGCGGGGCATCCCCTGCTTTTACTACGGTCGATTCAACATGGCTCTGCACCGTGCGAGGATGGAGAGCGTCCTGAAGGGCTGTTCAATGTCCGCATAGGTCGGCACGCCCCTAGGCTCCAGCGATTGCTTGTAGAGGTCCATGCATTCCTTGGCAGCGCTGAAGGCGACCAGGACGGGCTTCTCAGGATACTTCCGGGAAAGGTCGTAAAGAAAGTCCGGCGAAGGGACGCCAATGTCCTGGGTCAGCATGATGATCGGAACGACGGTGTCGATGTTGGGATCCTTGAGGACGGCTTCCATCCCTTCTCGGTAGCCAAACTCCACGCCATGGACGCCGCAGGAAGGCCAGATGTCCACGGGATTGCGCATGCGGATCAAGGCCGGGCTGATCTCCTGGAGGCGCTGCATCGTCGCATCCTGTAGTTCGGGGATGACTAATCCGTGGCGTGTGCAATAGTCCGATAGCACCGTGAGCATGGCGCCCGACGGGGCCAGAAAGCTGACACGGTTTCCCTTCAGCGGCGGAAGCATGGAAAAGGCTTTGGCCGCAAGGATGAGGTCCGTGTATTCATGGATGCGCACCACGCCGGCCTGACGGAGCAAGCCGTCTACGATGCGGTCCTCAGACCCCATGGCTGCCGTATGGGCATCGGCTGCCTTGCGCCCTGCCTCTGTGGCGCCGCCCTTGAGCATCACGACGGGCTTGCTGCGCGTCACCTCACGGGCCACTTCGAGAAAACGCCGGGGCTTCTTGAGGCTCTCGATGTAGATGATAATGGCCGAGGTCTCGGGATCCTGCCCAAGGTATTCTAATGCCTCACTCTCTTCCACATCGATCTTGTTTCCCAAACCGATCACGCGGGCCGGTCCGAAGTGTTCTCCTGTAAGAATATATTTCATGGTGTGGGTCCCGAAGTTCCCGGTCTGCGCAATGAAAGATACCTTGCCGGGCCGGATCTTTCCCAAGGGGAACAGGGACGATGTGAACTTAAAAGGCGTGGAGGTATGCCCGGAAGTGTTGGGGCCCAGGGTGCGGATTCCTGTCTTCTTGATGATGGCGACCAGCTCTTCCTGGATCATCGCCCGTCCCTCGTCCACCTCGGCGAACCCGCCTGCCAGCAGGACGGCATTACGGATCCCTTTTGCTGCACATTCCCGTAAGGCTTGGACGGTTTGTTCGGCGGGCAATATGATGATGGCGACATCGATTCCTTCCGGAAGCTCGGACACTGAACGCATAGCGGGAAGCCCCAGGATCTCTCCACCGCGGGGATTCACCGGATAGATTTTCCCGGCATAGCCATTGGCCAACATGTTCGACATGACCACGTAACCGGATTTGCCTTCCACGGCCGACGCACCGATGACGGCGACCTTCCGCGGTTCGAAGAAGGGGGTTAAGGCATGACTCATGAGACGATCTCCTTATATCGTTTTCTGGATTGTCACCAGCGCGTCCACGGCAACAGGTGATCCATCTTTTCGTATCTTCAGGGGATTGATATCGATCGCTTCCACGTCGGGACGGGACAACCCGATCTGCCCGAGGGCGATAAGGACCTGCGCTAGGGCGCTGCGATCTGCCGCCGCTTCGCCGCGAAAGGCGTCGAGCACCGCTGCGCTCTTGATCTCCGCCATCATCTGCCGGGCGTCGAAGTCTGTCAGGGGCGCCAAACGGAAGACCACGTCCTGCAGAAGTTCAGTAAAGATGCCCCCAAGACCAAACATGACGCAAGGGCCGCACTGGACGTCCCGGACAAGTCCGCAGACGATCTCGCGGTTGCCCTGAACCATTTCCTGCACCAGCAGCGCCTCACAGCCGGGAATGGCCAACAGCCGCTGGCCTTCCCTTCGGACTTCGGCGTCGCTCCTGAGATTCAGGGCAATGCCCCCAACCTCCGTTTTATGGTGAAGGGCGCTGCCCGCAGCCTTCAACACGACAGGGTAACCGAATTCGTTTGAGCGTTTGACAGCGTCTTCGATATTGCCCGCAGGGGCTTCCCGACAGACAGGAACGCCGTAACCCGCGAGCAACTGCTTTGATTCGTACTCGTTCAGGGCATCCTTACTTTCCGCTGGGGTTCTTGCCATATTGTCCATAAGAATTTCCTTTCTTATCATGAAAGAAGTGCAGCGATCGCGACACCTCCTTTTGAGACGTGAGTTTTCGAAACGGTACACACACTCAAGTTGAGCAGAGCTCCAAGGGGTTCATCTGGAGCTGGTCAGTGGCCGATATTATCTTGCCAGTCCGGGCAGGCTCGTTCGTTGCGGAAAATGACGGATGGCCGGTTATTTCAGCAAAGCGGAACTCTTTCATCATCCCCATGGCTTTCGGAATCAGGCTGGATCAACCCTGTTGATTTGCCACCCGTGACGACCATGCGACGGCAACGAACCCTGAACGGGGGCCATGGAGGCTCATCCCCTTTTTTTCTGAACCACGACATGGGAAATTTTTTCATAATACTGAACGAGACCGCCGTGATCGATGTTTTCTTTTCCCTCTGCTTTCAAGGAATACATATATTCCAGGACCTGACTGGAAAGAGGCAAGGAGGCCGAGATTTCGTGGGCCATCTCAAGGGCATTCCGCAAATCCTTGATATGAACCATCATCCGTGCACCTGGATTGAAATTGCGATTGTACATCATGGGCAGCTTGGCATCCATGACCGTGCTGCCCGCCAATCCTCCCCGGATGGCCTGGTAGACCACTTCCGGATCAATGCCGGCCTTGGAGGTAAAGCTGATGGCTTCGGAAACCGCGGCAATATTGAGCGCAACAATGATCTGGTTCGCCAGTTTGACCACATTGCCGCTTCCAATGGAAGCAATATGTGTCACGGTACGGCCCATGGCCTGTAGAATGTCCTTGACCCGCTCAAAGTCTTCTTTGGCGCCCCCAACCATGATGGCCAGAGATCCATCGATAGCCTTGGGCTCTCCACCGCTTACCGGGGCATCCAGCATGCAGAGGCCCCTCTCCACGGCCTGAGCATGGAGTTCTTTTATCATTGTCGGCGAACTGGAGCTCATATCGATGATGATCGTCCCCGGCTTTGCCCCAGAGAAAACGCCCTCAGCGCCTGCCAGCGCTTCCCGAACCACTTCGTTGCTGCGCAACATCGTAATCACAACCTCGCTTTTTGCGGCCACCTCTTTAGGAGAAGCAGCGCCTGAAGCCCCCATTTTCAGGAGCGGGGCAACCTTTTCTTTGAAGACATCGTAGACAGTGAGGTTGTATTTTGACTTGATTAAGTTGACCGCCATGGGGGATCCCATGATTCCGAGTCCTATGAAGCCGATTTTTTTCATTTTCCTCTACCTATCTTGATCTACTCCCCGCGTTTTATGATGGCCCCTTCATTGGCGGAAGAAGCCAATCTCGAATAAAGTTCAAGGTAGCCCTTTTTGAATTTCTTCTCCGGCTTGCGCCAGTTTTTGAGGCGGCGTTCGATTTCTTCTTGAGGCACATGGAGATGCAAAGTACCTTGTATGACATCAATGGTGATCTTGTCTCCATCCTCGACGATACTGATGGGGCCCCCATCTGCTGCCTCGGGGGATACATGTCCAACAAAGCATCCATTGTTTGTTCCTGAAAAACGGCCATCCGTCACAACCGCGGTAACCTTGTCAAGCCCCATCCCATGCAGGTATTTCATGGACATGAACATTTCCCGCATGCCCGGCCCCCCTCGCGGCCCTTCATATCTGATCACGACGACATCGCCGGCCTTAATCCGGCTTTCCAGGATCGCCTTGTTCGCCGCCTCCTCATAATCAAACGCAACGGCCTTGCCGGTAAACCGCCGGACACTGGGATCAATGGCGTTTGGTTTGCTGACAGCGGTTCCGGGGGCCAGGTTCCCTCTCAGGACCGCGATAGCGCCCGTGGTGCTGTAGGCGTTGTCCAGGGTCCTGATGATATCATTGTTCACCGGGAATTTATATTTGTGGCTCCGGATATTTTCAAGTACGGATTTTCCGCTGCAGGTCATCACGTTCGTATTCAAGAGTTCCTGCATCCTATCCATCACGCAAGGGATGCCCCCTGCCTGCCAAAAGTCCTCCATGTTGTAATGGGACGCCGGATTCACTTTCACGATGTTGGGGCTGTCTTTGCTCATGCTTTCAAAGGTTCCCAGGATATCCATATCCAATTCAGCCTCATAAGCGATGGCCGCCAAATGCAGGACCGCATTCGTGGAACCTCCCACGCCCAAGCATACGCGAACCGCGTTTTCCAGCGATTGTTTGTTGATGACCTGCCTGGCATTGATCCCGTTCCGAACCAGGTGGCAAATC
The DNA here is from genome assembly GCA_964403345.1 of uncultured Syntrophus sp. GTDB lineage: Bacteria > Desulfobacterota > Syntrophia > Syntrophales > UBA5619 > JAKAFS01. The sequence continues at coordinate 4,562 of CAYOGU010000141.1, forward strand.
ATTTTTCCCGACTCTTCGGCCAGCCTAAACCGATCCGGATGAGTCGCAGGAATCAGTCCGCCGTCAGGCAGACTCATCCCCATCGCTTCCGCCAGACAGCCCATCGTATTTGCCGTGCCGAAAAAGGAGCATGAACCGCAGTTGGGACACACCAAATCTTCCAGCGCATTGAACTCATCCAGGGTGATGCGACCGGCTTTATACATCCCCAGGGCTTCCGAAACCGATGTGGCATCCGTCTTCCGATTGTCAAAGACCACGCCGCCGTACATCGTGCCGCCGGTCACCACAATGGCGGGGATGTCAAGTCTGGCTGCGGCCATCAGCATACCGGGAACGATTTTGTCACAGGAGGCCAGAAGCACAACCCCATCTAAACGGTGCGCCTCGGCGGAAATCTCGACGGCATTGCAGACCACCTCCCGTGAAGGCAGGACGTAATGCATTCCCGTGTGTCCCATTGCAATGCCATCACAGCAGGCAATGATCCCGAATTCAAAAGCGGTCCCGCCCGCCCGATAGATCCCTTTCTTGACGAATTCGCAAATCTGGTTCAGGTTATAGTGGCCTGGCACCAAGTTGTTCCAGGAATTGGCAATTCCAATCATCGGCCTTCCGGTCGTCAGATCATCGTTGGAGAACCCCATGGCTTTGTACAAGGACCGCGCAAACGCATTTTCCAGACCTGCCGTTGACTCGCTGCTTCTCATCTTTTTTTTCATCTGTCATCCCCTCCATGATCTCATCCAGCACAGTCCTTCTTCGGTTGTACCCCGTAGTTTGAACTCACAGCCAATCCATCCATCGTACCCCAGCTGATCCAGGAAACGAAAAACATTCGGGTAGTTGATCTCACCTGATCCCGGCTCGTGCCGTCCGGGGTTGTCGGCGATTTGGATATGCGCGATTCGCGAGATGTTCGCCTGGATCGTCCGCATGATGTTCCCCTCCACGATCTGCATATGATAGACATCATACTGCAGCCAGAGGTTCGGGTGGCCGACCTCTTCTATCAGGTCAAGGGCATTGCGAGTTCCGAACAGATAGTATCCTGGGACATCCAGGGGGTTCAGAGGCTCGATGAGCAGGCGCACCCCCTCCTTTTCCAAGGCTGCAGATGCAAAACGCAGGTTCTCTACAAGCGTCCGGCGAACTTTCTTCGACGGCACCGCTGTGGGCGTTCTTCCGGCCAGACAGGTCAAGAGGCGGCAGTTGAGCGCCTTCGCGTATTCAATCGCCAGGGTTACGCCATCCCGGAATTCGCCCTCCCGGCCCGGCAGGCAGGCGATTCCCCGATCGCCGCCCACCCAATTGCCGGCGGGAAGGTCAAACAACACCTGCTGAAGGCCGGATTTCGCTTTTTTTTCGGCCAGGTCTTCCTTCTTCCACGGGTATGGAAATGCAAACTCGACAGCCTCAAATCCGGCCTTGGCTGCTTGCTCGAATCGATCGGGGAAACCCACCTCGGTGAAGAGGAAGCTCAGGTTGGCGCTAAAACGGATCATGGCCTTGATCAACGCCCTTCAATGACAATCGTCAGCGACTGACCGCCCAATGCACCCACATTAATCAATCCGTAGCGCGCTCCCGTCCTGACCAGCCGGTGGATCATGCCTGTCACCATGATTCCCCCGGTTGCAGCGCCGGCATGTCCGAAAGCGAGACTGCTGCCATCCGGGTTCATCCTGCCGGCGGCCAGCTTCCCAAGAATGTCTTCCAGGGCAAGGCCATAGGCTGCCGATGGGGTATGAATATTCAGAAAATCCATGTCTTCGATAGCAAGCCCGCACTGGGCCAATGCCTTTTGGATCGATCGCAGGGTCGTTCTCTCCAGCAGAGCAGGATGGCCGGCGGCGATACCGAAACCGATCATTTTCGAAAGCGCTTTGCATCCCAGCTCTTCTGCCCTCTGCGCCGACATCATAATCAGCGATGCCGCTCCGTCGGCCCAAGGCGCCACATTCGCCGCCGTGGCGGTCCCATCCTTGTTTATCGGCGTCATGGCCATGAGCTCCTCCAGGGCAGCCACTCTCGGAAGTTCATCAGCGCCTTCTGTGACTTCTGTTTTCCCCCTCTTGAAAGTCAGCGGCACCACGCCCTCCTGGATGCGCTTTTCTCTGATGGCATCCATCGCCCGGGTATGATCCCTGACCGTATAGGCGTCCAGATCCCTTCTTGACAGGCCGTAGTTCTTGGCAATGATATCGGCCAGAGTTGCCGCCGCTAAAGTCCCGTATTGTTCCTGCGGCTGGGCATTCGTTTCAATCTCGATCTTCTGATCATGGAAACACATGCTTTGGGGGCCCATTTCGTAACGCGGGTGAAAGATATAATATTGTGACATGCTGTAGCTTTCGACGCCACCGACGAGCATGCCCCGATATTCATCCCCAACAAGCTTGTTGAAACCACTGATCATCGCCTGAAGGGCGCCGGCACAGAGCGTATTCAAAGTAAACCCGGCGGGATCCTCGCTCAATCCAGCCAGCGTCCAGGCATGCCTTGCGATGTTCGCCGGCGAACTGCTCTGCATGGACTGGCTGTAAATGCTCATGTCGAGAGCGCCGGAGTCTATCCCGGCACATTCCACCGCCGCCTTCATCGTCTGCGCCGCCAGGTCCTGAACCCTGACGGTTTTCAATGAGCCCATGTACTTTCCGATCGGTGTCCTTACCGCGCTCAGAAATACCGCTTCTTTCACCGGCCACCCCCTTCCCGGCCCTGATTGCCCTGTTCAGCAAGCCGTTCAATAATCAGAGCCCCGCCGATACCGCCGGCACAGCAGAGCGTTGCCAGACCATAGCGCTTACCGGCACGTTCCAGTCCATGGAGCAGCTTGGTCGTAATGATGCAGCCGCTGGCGCCGAGGGGGTGCCCCAAGGCGATCGCCCCGCCCAACAGGTTCAAATGTTCATCGAACCATTCATCACCCATGCCGTACAAGGCCTTCCATTCGCGGATGCAGGCGAGACTTTGGCCGGCAAATGCCTCGTTCAATTCGACCATGTCCATATCGGTCATTGTCAGACCGGCCTTTTTCAGCGCTATCTGGGTAGCGGGAACGGGGCCCCGTCCCATGATGCTCGGATCAACCCCGGCGACACCGCAGGCAACGATGCGCGCCCGCGGCACCACGCCCAACGCGTCGGCCCTTTCCCGGGACATGATGAGGGCAACTGCGGCACCATCGTTTCTCCCGGAAGAATTTCCTGCTGTGAGGGTCCCATTTTTTTTGAAGACCGGCTTCAGCTTTGCCAACCCCTCGATAGTCGTATCCCGCCTTGGGAATTCATCGACATCAAATATGCCGATGGTCCCGTCGGGCTTTCTGTACCGGATAGGAACGATTTCGGCTTTGAAGGCCCCTTCATCAATGGCTTTGACCGCCAGACGCTGGCTGCGAAGGGCAAACCGATCCTGCTCCTCCCGCGAAATGTGGTGGATCTCCACGAGAGTCTCGGCGGTCATTCCCATGGGAATATATCCGTAGCGTTCCACAGGGGACGCACCCGGTCCCCCCGCGACAATCGAATCCAGCAGTTCCACATGACCGTTCCCGAAGGCATGGTTGTCTGCATCGGAAAGGAAGAACTCCCCGCCGCTCATCCACTCGACGCCGCCGGTCAGAATCACATCGGCAAAGCCGTTTTTTATGAACTCATAGCCTTCCATGATCGAGAGCATTCCCGAGGCACAGGCAATGGTATCGGTGAAAGCAGGAATCTCTTCGGGGAGGCCCATCATGAGGACAAGGTTCCTGGCTGTATTGGCCACAATCGAATTCTGCTTGACATGCCCAATGATGACATAATCGTACATGGCGGGTTTGATCTTCTTGCCGTTTCGATCCACAACGGCCCTTGCCGTCTGGCCCAGCAGATCTAAAAAGGGGACATCCCTAAGCGTTCCGCCATGCCTGCCAATGGCACTTCTGGCCATATCAACAATCACCACTTCCTTCATTACCCTGACCTCCCCAAGTGTTAACTGGTTTCCTCTTTCGGAATTTCCGCCCGTTTCTTGCTGATCCAGGGAATCAGGGGCAAGACCAGAAGCAGCGGTACAGAATATTGTAACCAAGCTGCTCTACCAGCAGGCGGTTGCTCCGGATCGAAAAGAGAATCTGAAGCAGCAGGAACTTCAAAAGCACTTCCGGCGGTACCGATGGACGTCCCGTGTGGGAATACATTCGCTCAAACTCTCCGGAAAGCGAGGCAAGCGCCGTATCCGCCATCTTTCGTATCGGGCGAAGGGAATGATCCGCGGGAACAAATGACTCCGATGACACATACAGAAAAAGTGCATCGCTTCTGTCTTCTATACCGCGCATCATTATCTCCTTATAATTACAAGATATTATGCGCTGAACCTTATCACAAAATGGATGAAATTGCGACAATTTATATGTAAGAGTTTTTCAACACCCTGCTCGTGTCTTGAGTCGTTAATCCGTTTACAAAACTTTGCGATGGACGCGAAAATCTGGTCTGCCGTTTTGGTCCACACGAAAGATTTTGGATTCTCATTATGGATAAAGAGGTATTCTTTAAGGGTCTAGACTAGTGTAGTGCGTCATAAATAACTTGACTTATAATATTGGATGGTGCATATGCT
>CAYOGU010000142.1:0-9171 GCA_964403345.1 uncultured Syntrophus sp.
CGATCATCAGAATGACCACCACATCCCGGAGCGCCTGAACGTACTCGACTCCCCCGAACTGGGAACGGGGAGTGAAGCGCCGCGGGACAGCGCCGTACAGGCCGCCATCCTCGGGGGTTTCGGGGCGGACCATCCGGATGTAGCGTCGGGCATCTTCGGCGCAGCGGCAGTCGGTGAACATAACGCCCTGGAATCCGGCGCCCACGGCGCGTTGCGCTACGTACTCGCTGGCGGCCTGGTCGATTTTGATGATGGGCGTCAGTTCGGCCAGCTCGGCTGCCCGGCACAGATTGTCCAGATCGTGGAGGTCGTAGGGGGTGTACTCGGCGAGAAACTCGACGTAGTCATACTGCTTGGCTTGTCCCAGGACTTCGATCACTGTTGGCCAGGGGCTCATGACGCGTGTTCCCATCGTCGGCTTCCCGGCGCGGAGCAGTTCTCGGAACTTATTGGGTCGCATGGATTAAATCTCCTTTCTGAAAGGACGTGTATGGAACCTTTGTTTCGCCGCTACTGTCGGCTGTTGAGAAAGTTCTCCCAAGCAAGAGGGTAAGACAAAGGTATCTAATAAGTCAAAGGAAATATCGCCACTCAACCCCCTGCAAGTCACTCCTCGTGTTTCAGGGACCCTCGGGCCCGGTTCAAGGCCGATGCGTTGGGAACAAGGGCCTTCTTTCTTCAAACCGGCCCCTATCGGGAGGCATCCTCCCGATTCATCGGCCCTGCTCCGCTGGCATAACTGACTCCCCATTGGTACAGGCTCGTCAGAAGGGGCAACAGCGTTTTGCCGGCCTTGGTAAGCGAATATTCGACTTTCGGTGGGACCTCCGCGTACACGAACCGGCGGACCAGCCCGTCCCGTTCCAGCTCCCTGAGCTGCTGGGTCAGCATTTTCTGGGTAATGCCGGGCATGGTTCTTTTCAGATCGCTGAACCGCCGCGTGTTCTCCCCAAGATGCCACACGATCAGGGCCTTCCATTTCCCGCCGATCAGGTCCAGGGTTAATTCCATATGACAGTGATACTCGGTATCTCGAAATTTTATCACGCTGAGGCCCTCCCTGGATGTCCATCCGTGGTGATACCATAGGTATCTTTTTTGATACTATATCACAAATAAGTACGTACTTGTAAGTTTTGATATTACTGTGTACTACAGCAGCATGGATGGCGCTTCACGGAAACGGAAACGCGGTGCTTCGGGTATTTGACTGATATCATCAAAGGAGGTTGATCATGAAAGTGGTTGCTTTTAATGGAAGCCCAAGAGCCAAGGGGAATACGGCCCAGAGCCTGAAAATGGTCCTTGCGGAGATCGGGAAAGAAGGGATTGAGACGGAGATGATCCAACTCGGCGGGCGCAAGGTTTTCGGGTGCCTGGCGTGCATGAAGTGTTGGGAGAACAAGGACAACCGCTGTGCACGGACGGACGACGACATGAACCTTTTCATCGGGAAGATGCGCGAAGCGGATGGAATACTCATAGGGTCCCCCACCTATTTCAGCAATGTAACTCCCGAGGTGAAGGCGCTTATCGATCGCTGCGGCTTTGTATCGATGGCCAACGACGGCGGCATCCTTCGGGGCAAGGTGGGGGCAGGCGTGGTCTCCGTGAGGCGCTCCGGGGCCAATTTCACCTTTGCAGCGATCAACTTCTTCTTCGGGATCGCTGAGATGGTTATCCCTGGAAGCGATTACTGGAACATGACGTTATCGGGCGACCCAGGGGACGTTCAGAAAGACGAACAGGGCATCCATACGTTTCAGGTTCTGGGGAGGAATTTCGCGAAACTCCTGAAACAGATCCATCATTGAAACAGAGCCCCCGGCTTGAATGATATGGATAAGCATTTGACTTTGGGACGCCCGAATATACAGGCATGGCGTCTGGCATGCCCATGGAGACGGGTCACCACGGTCCTAATTGCCGCGGCAGCCGGGTTGCCCTTGACATCGTAGGGCGCTTTTCGTACAGTCGGACCGTTTGAAATCGGCGCCGATCGATAGAGGAGAAACCCATGCAACCTATCTATCATTTCGACCATGTGCACATCCTCACCAAGGACCCCCGGTCCGTGGCCCAGTATTTCCAGAAGATGTTCGACGCAACGATCATCGAAACCCCCCAGGAAGTCGGGGAAATCCGCTTGGACGTGGACCTGAACGGTCTGCGGATCTTCATCTTCCCTGTCGGTCCCAACGACAACCTGCCGGCGAGCCCTCCCGGGCGCTACATGGGGCTGGACCACCTCGGGCTTCGGGTGGACAACCTCGACGAGGCGGCTGCTGAACTGAAGCGGCGGGGGGCGGAGTTCGTCGTCGAGCCCCACCAACCCAAACCAGGTCTCAAGATCTCCTTCGTCCGCGGTCCCGAGAACGTCTGGATCGAGATTCTGGAGCGCCATTGATCCGGCCCTGAGCCGGGAGGGCGAGATGCCCTGTTCCGGAATGGGCCGGCCGGTGCGAACGGAGGCTCTTCCGGGATCGGGATGATGCGGGACAGCGGGAATCAAGCCAGCCGGAAGGATGGGGGGGCCATGCCCGTCAAACCAGGGATGAACGTCGATCTCTTCTTCGACCGCCCGCCGCTGAAGTGGGCGCCTCTGGGGGCCCTCGTCTACCAGGTGGAGAGCGACCGGATCACCCTCTGCCAGACCTCGCCGCCGCTCGAGCCCTCCCATGTGGGCCAGGCCGTGAAGATTTCCTTTGTTTCGGTGGAAGAGGGGACCGTCCGGAGGCTCGGCTTTGAGGCCGTCATCGCCGAACTGATCCGGGATTACCGGCTGGTCTCCGGGGATATGGTCCCTGCGGTCGTTTTGGAACGCCGGGGCGGGCCCGAGGAGATCAACCTGAGGCGGAACTTCCGGGTCCGGCCGCCCCGGGACAGCGGGATCGAAATGACGATCTACCGGAACCGCTACGAGGTCCTCGACCTTTCCCTGATGGGGCTCCGCTACCGGCAGCCCGCCCGGGAGAGCGCCCCCAAACCCACGGACCGGCTCGATCTGAGGTTGCGGCTGGAGGGCCGTGTCCACGCGATCAAGGCCAGGGTCGTCCGGATCTCGGCGATGCCCAATCCCAACTCGCGGTCTGTCGCCGTCGCCTTCCTGGAGTTGAGGCCGGACATCGAGGCCGTTCTGTGGAAGACGATTTTCGCCATCGACCGGGAGAACCTCAGCCGCCGGGCCTCCCCCTGAGGCCTCTTCTCTCGGACTTCTTTGACGGTCGCAGGACCGTCCTCCCCGTCCCGGGACCTCCGGACGGTGGTCCTATGAGGCTTGACAGCGCAGGGCCTCCTTTATATATTGATCCTTCAGTCGTAACGAGTCCCGGAGGGTCCGTCAGGGCTCGATTCGCAGTCCTTCGGCGGCCGGAATACCGGAATATAAGGTAGCCGATAAGATGGGGGAACGCCTGCCGGCACAACGGGAAGGAAGGCCGGATGAGATGAAGAAGATTGGACGGCGTACATTTGTCATCTCGTTGTTGTTGGCGGGGTTAGGAACCTTTCCGCTGAGGCGGGCATGGCCGGCTCCTTCCGCCGAGACGGTCCCGTCCGGTGAAACGCTCCTGCCGCTTTCGGATCACTTCAACGGCAGCCACTTCTTCAATCCCGGCATCCTCCAGTCCATGCCTCCCGGCCAGGAACCGAGACGGGGCGGTTCAGGATGGTTCTGGCGCTGGGTCTTCGGGCCTGAGTGGCCAGAATGGCCGCAGGTCCCGGCCCTCGCCCCGGGGCCTCCGCCCGACGCGCGGGTCCCGAAGGGGACGCTCCGCGTCACTCCGGTCGGCCATGCGACCTTTCTCATCCAGATGGACCGGCTCAACATCCTGACCGACCCCATCTGGTCGGAACGCTGCTCTCCGGTCTCCTGGGCCGGACCCAAGCGCTACCGGGCGCCGGGCATCCGTTTCGAGGACCTGCCCCCCATTGACGCGGTCCTCATCACCCACAACCATTACGATCATCTGGACATTCCCACGCTGGAGCGCCTCGCCCGGAAGGGGACACCCCGGGCGATCGTGCCGATGGGCAACGTGGACCTCGTCCGGTCGGCGGGAATCGCAGAGGTGGAGGCCCTCGACTGGTGGCAGTCGGTTCGCCTCTCCCGGCACGTGGCCGCCACCTTGGTGCCGGCCCTGCACTTCTCGTCCCGCACCTTCTGGGACCGCAACAGGACCCTTTGGGGGGGATTCGTCGTTTCGGGGCCCTCGGGGAACATCTACCACGCCGGGGATACGGCCTATGGGCCACACTTTCGCGAAATCGCGCACCGCTTCCAGCCGATCCGGGCGGCCCTCCTGCCCATCTCCCCCTTCCGGCCGCTGCCGTCGGACGATGCGGCTGGTGCGAGGCGTCCGAGCGTCCACATGGGGCCGGCGGAGGCCGTCGAGGCCCATCTGGACCTGGAGGCCCGGCTCAGCATCGCCTCCCATTTCCAGGTCTTCCAGCTCGGACCGGACGGCTTCGACGATGCCGTGACGGAACTGGCCTCGATGTTGAGGACACGCGATCTGAGGCCGGAGGCCTTCATCACGCCGCTGCCCGGCCAGGTCCTTTTGGCGGCCCCGGTTTCGGGAATCGCCGTGGGGGACGGAGGAGAGGCCGGAAGACGCCGCTGTCTCCTCGGGCGATGGGTCCCGGTGCGTGAATCCGCGGCGAGATGAACCCATAACCCACGATCAGGAGGAACGGTATGGTGAAAGCGATCCGGAATGTCGGATTCATAGGGACCGGAAACATGGGCGCGCCGATGGCGGGCCACCTGCTCGAGGCCGGCTACGGCCTCCATGTGCACAACCGCACCCGCGCCAGGGCCGACGAACTGTGCCGTCGCGGCGCCGTTTGGCACGACGATCCGGTGTCCCTGGCCGAGGCGAGCGACGCCGTGATCACAATCGTCGATGCGCCGCCCGACGTGGAGCGGCTCTACTTCGGGGCAATCCTCGACCGCATGAACCCGGGAGGGCTCCTGATCGACATGACCACCTCCTCGCCGAGACTTGCCGTGCGCATCCAGGCCGCAGCGGCGGCCAAGGGGCTCGGTGCCCTGGACGCGCCGGTCTCCGGCGGCCAGGGCGGCGCCCAGGCCGGGACGCTGGCGATCATGGTCGGCGGCGAGCAGTCCGATTTCGATCGCGCCCTGCCGCTCCTGGAGAAGATGGGCAAGAACATCGTCCACTGCGGTCCGGCGGGGCGGGGCCAACACATGAAACTCTCCAACCAGGTCATGGTCGCCTCCAACATCCTGGGGGTGGTCGAGGGGCTCGCCTTCGCCGGCCGGGGCGGGATCGATGCCGGGACCATGTTGAAGGTCCTCTCGGAGAGCACAGCCAACAGCCGGCAGCTGGGGATCTACGGCCAGAAGGTCCTGGCGGGCGACTACACCCCGGGGTTCTTCATCGACCACTTCATCAAGGACATGACCATTGCGCTGGACGAGGCCGACAGCCTCGGCCTCGATCTCAGGGCATTGCGCAACGCCCTGGCCATGTTTGAGGAGCTTCGGAGGCGCTTTTCGGGAGACGAGGGCATCCAGGCCATCGCCAGGCTTTACACCTGATCCCCGGCAGGTCGCCTGCCGCCATGAGAACGGGTCTCCGAGAATCTTGAATCCGATGCCCATGCGTCTGACCTTTGCCCTGGCGCTCCTTTTCCACACGGCCGTACAGGCCGGGCGCGTGCTGCTCACCCTTTATGCGCTCAAGTTCGGGGCGGACCCCTTTGCGGTCGGCGTGCTTGCGGCGATGTTTTCGGCTATGCCGATGCTCCTTTCATGGCGGATCGGCCGGCTCGTGGACCGCTTCGGCGCCCGCCGACCGCTCATGTTCGGGGGCCTCTGCGGTGCCCTCGGCATGCTGGCCCCCTATCTATGGCCGGGCATGCCGGCCCTCTACCTGGCGGCGGTGCTGAACGGTCTGCTGTTCGCCTTCTGCGCCACCCCCCTGCAGAACCTAGTGGGGCTGCTGAGCCGTCCTGTGGACAGTGCCCGGAACTTCAGCAACTTCAGCCTGGTCATATCCACCGCGGGATTCACCGGACCGTTGCTGGCGGGTTTCTCGATCGACCACGCCGGCCACGCCAATGCCTGCCTCGCCCTAGTGGCCATGTCCCTCGCCCCGGTCCTGCTGCTGGCGGTCCGGGGCGGTTTGCTTCCCGGGGGCACCGGCCAGGCCAGGCCCGCGGGAAGCATCCGGGACATGCTGGCGAGCCCGGGGCTGTGGCGAGTTCTGCTGACCGGGAGCCTCATCGTCACCGGGATCGACCTCTTCCTGTTCTACATGCCGATCTACGGACACGGCATCGGTCTGTCCGCGTCGGCCATCGGTGTCGTCCTGGCGATGTTCTTCATCTCCTCCTTCATCGTGCGGCTGCTGATCCCGTCGCTCCTCGCCCGGCTGGGCGAGGAGCGGATGCTGGCCGCCGCGTTTCTGCTCGGGGCGGCGGGCCTGGCGCTGGCGCCGTTCTTTAAGGGCGTCGCGGTACTGGCGACGGTTTCCTTCCTGTTCGGCATCGGGATGGGGTGCGGCCAGCCGGTCACCCTGATGCTGACCTTCAGGACCTCCGAGGCAGGCCGTTCCGGCGAGGTGCTGGGCCTGCGCGTCACCATCAACTATATCTCGCGGATGATCGGGCCGGTCGTCTTCGGGGCGATCGGGTCGGCCTTCGGCCATTTCCCCGTGTTCTGGATCACCGCGGCGATGCTCGGTTCCGGGAGCGCCTTCACCCGGTCCGGCGGGGGGCCCGAAAAATCTCGTCGCCTGTGAGGACCAGTTTCCGGCCCGGAATGCCGAGCGGATACAACACAACAAAGGGGATATTCCTGCGCCCATCTTGCCGGGTGTGGTATAATCGAAACGTTGGGGGAGAGGGATGAGAGTACGAACGATCGCATCGGTATGCGTCGCAGTCCTGCTGTTCCTGTCCGTCCCGGCGGCGGTTCCCGCCGCGGCCGCGACGGCGACGACGCCCAAGGACAAGGCGGTGCTCGCCGCCCATGACGCCTTCCTTGCTGGGAATGGGGCCAGGCTTGAGGCCCACGCGCAAAAGGCGAAGGGGCACGTCCTGGATTCCTATGTGGAATACTGGCGGCTCCGCCTGAGGCTGCAGGAGGCCGATCCCGGGGAGGTGCGGGACTTCCTAGGCCGTCACGCGGGGTCTTTCATGGCCGAGCAACTGCGCAGGGAATGGCTGCGGCTCCTGGGCAAGGCCGGGCATTGGGAGGACTTCACGGTCGAGTATCCCGCGCTCGTCAGGGAAGACTCCGAAATCGCCGGTTACGCCCTCCAGGCCCGCTGGATCGGGCAGGACATCACGGCCCTGGCCGGCGTCAAGTCCTTCTGGAATGCTCCGAGACCTATCCCCGAGGGGTGTTTGCCCCTGGTCGAGACGATGTTGACGATCGGGGAGCTCACGCCGCGGGATCTTCGCCAACGCTTCAGGCTTCTCATCCAGGCGGGCCTCTTCACCGAGGCCAAGCGGGTCGCCGAGCGAATGCTCCCGGCACAGTCCCCGTCGGCGGACCAGATCGACAGCGCCGCAAGGGATCCGGTCCGGTTCCTCGAGCGTCCGGTCGACCTGAAAACGGTTGCCGGACGCGAGTTGGCGATCGCCGCCGTGATCCGCCTTGCCCAGAGCGATCCCCAGGTTGCCGCGGGATACTGGGCCGGGCGGCTCGGGGAGGCCTTTCCGCCGGAGGATCGGCAGTTCCTCTGGGGGGTGATCGCCACACAGGGCGCTCGCCGCAGCCTTCCAGAGGCGGTTGAATGGTTCGGGAAGGCAGGGGCGACGCCGCTGTCCGACGAGCAGCTTGCCTGGCGCGCCCGGATCGCCCTGCGTCAGGGGAACTGGCATGAGGTGAAGGTCGCGATCGAGCGGATGTCGCGGGACGAACGCAGCGAACCGGCCTGGATCTACTGGCTGGGGCGCTCGTTGTGCGCACTCGGCGCGCCGGACGCGGGGCGGGAGCAGTTTGGACGCATTGCCGGCGAATACCATTTTTACGGGCAGCTTGCCGCCGAGGAAATGGGGATGACGCTGCAGATCCCGCCGAAGGCCGCACCGGTCACTTCGGAAGAGCTTGCCAGGGCCAACGCCCATGGCGGCCTGCAGAGAGCCCTGGCCCTGTACCGGCTTGGCCTGCGGACAGAGGCGACGCGCGAGTGGGTCTGGAGCATCCGCACCATGGACGACCGGTCCCTGCTGGCCGCCGCGGAGCTGGCGCGTCGCCACAAGATCTGGGACCGGGCCATGAACACGGCCGACAGGACGGTCGCCGCGCACGATTTCTCCCTCCGCTATCTGACTCCCTACCACGATTTGCTCACCAAGCAGGCACGCACCCGGAAGATCGAGGAGCCGTTGGTCTTCGGGCTGGTGCGCCAGGAAAGCCGCTTCATCGCTGAGGCCAAGTCGTCCGCTGGGGCCGCGGGACTGATGCAGATCCTCCCTTCGACGGCCCGCTGGGCAGCGCGGAAGATCGGGATGAAGGGTTTCCATCCCTCACGGATCAGCCGGCCGGATGTGAACACCGCCCTCGGCGCCTACTACCTGCGCCATGTCCTTGACGGATTCAAGGGGAACCTCGTTCTGGCCGCCGCGGCTTACAACGCCGGCCCGGGGCGGGCGCGCCGGTGGTGCGATACGCGGCCGCTCGAGGGAGCGATCTACGTCGAGACGATTCCCTTCTCCGAGACACGGCAGTACGTCAAGAAGGTGATGGCCAACACGCTCTACTATTCGGCGTTGCTTGGCGGGAAGACGCAATCCCTGAAGTCCCGGCTGGGTATCATCAACGGAAACGGGGCCGCCGGGGCGGTGCTAGACGGTTCCGACGAAGAGTGAAGAAAGGAGGCAAGGACCATGATCCTGTCCTGGATCGAGTCGTTCTACGGCTTCCTCAACGGCATGGGTTTCCCAGACCCGCCCCACGCCGCCCTCGTCCATATGCCGATCGGCCTGGTGATGGGCGCCTTTGTCCTCGGCTGGGTTGGCCGGATCACCGGCCGGGAGCGGCTCTTCCTGTCGGCGTGCGACTGCGCCATTCTGGCCCTGGTCTTCTGGTTCCCGACGGTCCTCATGGGCCTCACGGACTGGCTGCACTTCTTCCGGGGGAGCTGGATGGTCCCCATCAAGATGAAGCTGTCCCTCGCGGGGGGCCTCCTGGTTCTT